>NZ_JBFOHL010000009.1:0-93380 GCF_040812275.1 Rhodanobacter geophilus
CGATCGGCTATATCCCACCGGCAGAGGCCGAGGCAAACTACTACCGGCAACTCGCCAGTCAGGCAGCCACCGTGGAGGCCTGACTTAAACCAAACAGCCTCCACGAAAACCGGGGCGGTTCACCCACTCGATCAGCTCGACGTGCGGTGCTGGGCATAGAAGAACGCCAGCGTCTTGGGCTCGCTGTCGCCGCTCACGCCGTAGTCGATGGTTTGCCTGGCCTTGCCATAGCCGCGATCCAACAACGCATTGGCCGCTGCCACGCGAGCCGCTGGCGGTGCCGTCGCGTCATGCATGATGGCAGCCAATGCTTCAATGGCATCGCATCCATACCCTTGCGCCACCGCCCGGACGTCCGTCATCACTTTGTTCGGAGTGCCCGCTTTCCGGCCTCCCGTCTTCTTTCTGCTTGCCATATCTACTTGCCTCTACTTTAGACATTCCCCTCGGGCTCCCACGATCAGTTGCGCCCCACGATCTGTATCGTGCTCACGCTAGCCTGCGTGTACCACGGCCCATCGGGCAGCTCGCAGGACAGGTCGTGCGTCACGGTGTTGATCCAGAAGGCTCCAGGAACCCCAGGGATTGCCGTTGCAGCTTTCGATGTGTCTGAGCCTGCATTGTTAATGCTCAGCATGCGACCGAGCTGCACTTCTGGATTGAACTCCATGGTGACGTCCAGACCGTACATGGTGTACTCGGGGAAGCCGACGAGACCCATGCCTGATCCCGTCTGGATAACCACGCCATCTCGATTCTGGCCATTCTTCCAGACGTACAGCGAGCCATCCGAGATCATGTAGGGGACGCCGGCGGCCGTGCAGATGTCCTCAATCTGCTGAGCTGGCGAGCCCGCGCAGGCGTGGTTCGACAACACGGCGCTCACACCGTTGTTGACGAAGTTCAGCGGCGGCTTGCAGGCGGCGCAGATGCCCTTGAGCATTGCGGCAACGTCCGCCGCCCCTCTCACGCTGGTTCCCGGAATGGGCTGCACCTGGAGGCCGATTGTCGATGAGCACTCCAACTCCAGACACACGTCCGGCATCGCGTTGTAGTTGATGTGGGCACTGAAGATGCCGCCCGAGAACACCACCACATCGTTAGCTTGGCCTTCGCCATAGGCCGAGATGCTGATGGTGTTCAGGCCCATTTTCCCCATATCGAACCCTAGGGTGGACAGTTGCGCCATGTCCTCCGGCTTCATGCCCCAGATCTGGATCAGCGCCTGCCCGACGAATGCCGTGTCGCCGCCGATGCAGGATTGAGCAGTCACGCGGCTGCGAAGCCCTCGCAGCGTCAGCGCCGTGGCACCGTTGTCGAACTGATAGTTCGATACCTTCCCCTGTTGCTCGTCGCCGGCATTCAGCCGGATCGTGAAGGACAGGCCGCGCTTGGCGAAGCTCATACGATTGCCTCCTGGCCGGCCATCGCCTGCCGTTTGCGGGTGACGTGGTACGGGGTGAGTAATGCGTCAATCATGGTCGGTTCCTTTCGTGGTGGTGGTCTGGAAGTCGCCGCAGCCGTGGCGCTGCATCGGGTAGTGCGTCCCGTGGCCGCAGACGCAGGTGCCCACGCCCGCAGCCGGGTTCACGGTGTCGGGCTGGAAGGTGGTACAGGTTTCGCAGGTGATGCACGGGCGCGGCACGTAGCCACCAGCCTTGCGGATCGCGCACCACGGACAGCCCAGCGCACGCGGCCAGCCGGCCACCATGGGCAACACGGCGGCAATGCTTGGGTGGACGAATACCGGACCGCAGTGCGCGCAGTAGATCGGTGCCGTGTCGTCGACCGGAACCTTGCCGGCCTGCCGGGTCGCAGCGTCGCCCAGGGCACGCAGGTAGTCCGGCAGATGGTCGCCAGGCACAGCTGCCCACAGCGGCAGGTCAGCGGAGGGAATGCGGGCCACTGCTGCGCGATCCACGCCCAGTCGGTCGGCCAGTGCCAGCAGTGCCGCGCGCGTGTCCACCCTCACAGCAGGGTCGGTCGGCGCCGCTTCCACCGTTTTCGTTGTGCCCCTGCTTTTTTCGGTGGGGACAGTGGGGACATGGGGGACATGGCTTGCCACAAGGGCTTGCGGTGTCCCCACTTCCTGCCGGGGGCTGGGGACACTGGGGACAAAGCCATGCGCCTGCAGGATCGCCGCGACATTCATGCGTCACCCCACAAGGCTGGTGTGATGACGTACACGCGCGTGCATCGGTCGTCCGGCAGACGCGTCTTGCGCGTGAGCCTGCCATCGCCGCCCACTTCCAGCGCGCCCGCATCGGCAAGCGCCTTTGCCACTGCGCCAGCATCGAAGCCGTTGCACAACTCGCGCTTGAACGACTCGGCTTCCACGTAGTACGTGGGGCCATCCGTGCCAGCCTTGCGGAAGCCAGCGCGGTTGATCGTGCGCGGTGATCGGTCATCGGCGTTCCAATCGGTGAACCGCGATTCGCCATGGGCCGACAGGAAGGCCCGCACCTGGTCGACCATGGCCATGGGCTCGGACGCCTGCGCGGTGCCGCGTCCCGCCAGCCATGCCGCGAAGCAGACCGATGCCGCACGCTGCGCCTCGCCCGTCTCCCACCCGGTCAGGCGGTAGGCCGTCGCCAGTTCACCCGCTGCCGCCACCAGGGCGAAGCGTTGCGCCACTCGCCGCACCTGTCCTGCAGCATCGTCGCCGGCCAGCTCCGCCGCGATGCTGTCGCGAAGGCTCGTCAGCGCCTCCCGCGCCGTGGCCGGATCAGCCACTAGTGCCCGCAGGAACGCCGGCAGTGCGTGTCCGTAGTGCTTCGCGCTGGCGGACTTGAGCGCATCGGCGAACGCGCCCGCCGTCATGCCGTCCGGTACACGGTCGAACAGGCCCAGGCCTGCACCTGCATCGGCGGGAAGGTCGATGACGCGTACCTCCTGCCCTGCGCGCACCTTGCCGCCCGCTTGCGTCACCAGATCGGATAGCGCCACCTCGCCGGATGACAGGAACAGGGTGCGCCATGTGGTCAACGCACGCGGCGAGCCGTCACGCGCCGCACGTCCTTTACCCTGCCCATTCGCGAGCATGTAGGCGGTCTGCCCCGCGATCTTGGGCGCCAGCTCGCCGATTTCGTCCAGCACCAGCAGCAAGTCAGAGTGCATGCCGGCGACGCCTTCCAGCCCGTTGTCGGTATGGCGCCACGTCCGCAGGTAGTCGGGCGAACCGAACAGCGAGGCGGCCACCAGCAGCGCCGTGGTCTTGCCGGTGGAACTGCCGCCGCGCAGATGGATGCCGCCGCCGGCCATGCCCAGCAGGCCGAGACAGGGGCCCGCGAAGCCAGCGCAGATCGCCAGCACCAGCCGCGCGTTGCCAGTGCAGCGGGCGGCCACTTCTTCGCGCCAGCCGTCCAGCGTGCCGTGCTGTCCCAGCGTCACGCCATCCATCGTTGCGGCCTGAAACAAGACGGGTTCCGCGTCGGTGTCGCCGAAGGTTTCGCGTGGCAGGACGAACACGTCGCCGTGCCAGCCGGTGCGCTTCACACATTGCGCGGTCACGTCCGGGCGTTCGCCCTGGATGTAGTCCACCAGCTTCATGCGATCCCGGGAGGATGACGTGATGGTCAGCCCTTCAGCCAGCAGCTCACCACGCAGTTCCTCACCGCTGCCAGCCAGCATCCGCATGGGCATCGTCCATCGATGCGTGCGGCGATCGCGGTCAGGGAACACCAGCAGGCGCCCCCACTCGCTGCCCTGCGCATCGCGGGTCATCGCGGACACGGTGAGCGGCGAGCAGATCCAGACCGGTGCCGCCTGCCCGGTGATCGTGCCGTCCTTGTCGCGGGCCACGTCGCACCAGTAGACGCCGGCCCGCTGGTTGCCGTCACGACGTTCCAGCAGCAGGAAATGCGGGCGCGGTTCGGGCTTGTCCCCACTGTCCCCACTGCCGTCGGCTGGCTGGGGACGGCTTGAGGCCTTGTGCGATGCGGTGTCCCCATTGTCCCCACTGTCCCCGGTGTTTTCGACAGGGGCACGACGCTGCGGCGGCTGCAGGCGATCCAGCATGGCCAGTTCACGCTCGGCGCGATCCTCCAGCGAGCGGAGGGAAGCCGGCAGGGGCTCGATGGCGTGCGTCATGCCAGCACCTCCCGTGCCCGGGCGATGCGATCCTCTGCCAGCGCCAGCCGTTCCACATCACCAGGTGGCAACGCCTTGCCGGCGAGCATGTCGCGTGCGGCCAGCAGCACCACGCCAGCTTCGCGCCCGAGCACGCCCAGCGCGGCAGACCAGGCACTGCGCTTGACCGCATCCCGTGCCCGCTGGCGCGCTTCCGGCGACGGGTCGCGGATGCGCTCGGGGAACAGGTCGGCCAGCTCCAGGCCCAGCGTGCCGAGAATCGCCGGGGTGTCGTGGCAGGCGAAGCAGGACAACAGGATGCGCCCGTCGTCCGCTTCGGTGACGGACAGCGAGCCGCGTGCCTTCGCATGCCCGTTCGGGCAGTTCGCGCGCCAGCCGTCACCGCTGCGCCGCACGCCTTCCAGTCGGGACAACAGCATGGCGGCGTTCATGCCCGCCCCCTGAGCCCGATCAGATCCCGCACCGCTTCCTTGAACGGCAGTTCGGTGCGGGTCATGTGGAAGGCCACCATGTCGCCGTGAGCGCCGCAGGTTGGGCAGTGATAGGTGCCCTTGCGGCTGATCAGCCTCACGTTCAAGGAGGGCGCGTGGTCGTCGTGGAACGGGCACGGGGCCATCGCCCAGCCTTTGCCGTCGGCCTCGCCCAGCTTCTCCAGGTGTTGCGCGTAGTAGGTAGCAGGGTCGGGCAGACGATCATGCCAATCCTTCGGCAGGTAGGTGGTCGGTGAGCGATTCATTGCTTACCTCCCGGCACCAACGTGTACAGCGCAACGTTGTTGTGCTGCCGCCCTTCCGTGTCGGCCCGACTGATGCGCACGGTGGCGATGTTGTGCCCCTGGTCCCGCAGCTCCTTCACCCGCGCGGCGGGCATCATGATGTTCAGGCGTCGCCGCGCGGTGATCGTGTCGATGGAGTCGTGACGCAGGTGCGCCAGCAGGCGCTGACGCTGGGCGGCGGTGCTGGTATCGGTGATAGACTGAAGTTGTCCGCCAAGACAAACCTCGTTGCCCGCCTCGCGCGGGCTTCGTCGTTTCTGGGGGGCGCTCATGCCGCCACCCGCTCAAGGTATGCGCGGACGCTCTCCACAGACCACGCAGTCGTGCGCGGGCCTAGCTTCACGGGCTTGGGAAATTTGCCTTCGCGAACCCATTGCCAGAGGGTGCTCGCCGAGATCGGAATCAGCGCAGACATGCCTGGGTCGTCGGCAGTGGGTTTCTTGCCGATGAGTTGCGACTGGCGCAGGTAGCCAGTGGCGGGGAGCAGTGCGCCCGGATGGATCGGGTCGGATGCTGTCGATCGTACATTCACGTAATCGCTCCAAGTTCACCGCTACCGCATGGCAGCGCATGGCTTCGGATGAAGCGACCCGATTACTCCCCGAGCTACAAGGGTGGCTGTCAACTGCCCAACAAGTAGCGCAAAAAAGCCCTTATTTTAAGTGCTCAAAAAAAGCCGAGACACCGGGTGTCTCGAAAACAAGACACCCGGTGTCTATCTCAGCAGCTTCTTTACCCCGCTCACGCTCAAGCCTTCTTCAGCGGCAAGGGTCTGCAACCATGGGATCACGCCTGACGCAATCAATTCAGTCTTGCGAGCTTTGATTCTCTCGCGCCGTTCTTTCGGCGATTCACCAGGAACAGTGGCGGCCATCTTTTCCTCGTAGGCCATTCGGTGATACGTCACATCGACCGGGATGCCGATGTAGTCGTACAGGCGAAGCTTCCCATCATAGACCGCTTCGAGAATTACAACTCCAACTTTTTCCATAACTGCAATGTACGCGCGCATGGCATCACTGGGCTCGAGTTCTGCCAGCATCGCGTTGCCACTCTCCGCCACTTTTTTGAGTGTGCCATCTGCATCAAGGTTGTTCTGCACAAAAATCCTTGCGACAACGCCAGCGATAATAGGAACCGGAAAATAAACATGACCTTCGTCGGGGATGGTTCTTCCGAACTCTTTCAAGCAGTAGTGGAAATTGATACGCATACCTTCTGCATCAGACCACGCTTGCAATTCCGCGAGGTCAAGGCGTGTTTCATTGACAATCTGTCTCAGGGCCGTATGTCGCTTTAGATACTTGAAGGACTCGCTCACAGCATCGCCGGTGCTAGCCTTTTTCTTCGCCGGCTGAACTGGTGCTTTCGACGGAGCCTTGCGCTTCACATTGTTCACCTTAGTGGCCACCACGCACACCTCCACGCCCTTCAAGAGAAGCCGCGCCAGCCGGGCGAGCTGGCGCGGTGGTCGACGTCAGGGTTTCGGTAACATTCCACGCTCGATCAACAGTCCGATCAACAGGTTCCTCGCGAGCCGATAGATCATTTCTTGGCGTGAACTGAGGCCGTGCGGCTGATGTTCGGACGTAGGGCTACTGGATTGTGCTGCATCGGGGCGCTGCCCGGCACCGTGGGTCTTCAGCCGGAACGGAATGATGATGGCGCTCATGCGTTGCCGCCCTGCGGGCATAGCCTGTCGAACGCAGCGAACAGCGCCTGTTCGGCATCCTTGATGCTCTCCAAGTCGACGCCCAGCGAAGCGAGCCATGCCTTCGCCGCGTTACGCTTCTCGATCAGCTTTCGGCCCTCAGCTATGTCGCGGCGCATCCTCTCCATGGTCAGTGAAGGGAACTCGTCCGGCCACATGTCGCGTATCATCTCTTTTATACGAACGACGTTGATGCTCGTTTCATACACCGCGCCATCGGTCGCCTCGGTTTCCCACTTGCCGCGGTTCTCCATCATCCAGCTATGGCGAGCATCAAGCTCAACGCGATTCATGCGGCGCTTGGCTGTGCGTTGAACGGCCCTCGGCATTTCCAAGACTACGGCGCTCATGTCGAACGTCCTCCCTTGATCAGTTGGAGCCTGGGTCCTGTTCCTGGTTCCTTCCCCCATCTTTCGTTCAGCAGCGCTTTGAGCTGGCACCTTCGCTCTTCTCTCGCAAACTGCTCCTTAGCGGTAAGCACCCTCGGAGTGTATTGAGGCGCTCTGGGTTGCCCCTCTTCGACCGTGCCCCACCGCTCGTCCAGTAGTGCATTCAACTGGCGCATCCGCTCCTCGTTCATGCGTCGGCCCCCGCTGCAACAGGTCCAGTAGGAATGACCTGGAGGAGGCAGGTAGCGTCCCTCAGCGAATTGAAGAGAGCTCGCGCCATCGCTAGCTGCTGGACAGCGCCCCATTGCACTTGATCCAGGTCTTCATCGTGCTGGAACGATTCGGATGCCTGTTCAAGTAGGCAGCAGATCGAGCTGTAGACCTGATCCACGCTCGCCGGATGATGGCTCCAATTCACGCCTAAACCGGGCAGGCACGCAGCTTCACCGCTGGGCCGAACGATAATGTCGCAGAGCGCGACAGGCTCTTGCGGTGTCACGCCGGGCAGGCTGACATGAGTAACTTCGATTGCGCTGGTGACGTTGCGTGGCTTCATGGTCATGCTCCACCTCTGCACTTGATGCTGAAGGAGCCACCCAGTCGTTGCGGCAAGGTGGCGGACGTGCAGGGGTAGGAAACCGGGGATCAAGGAAACCCAGCCAGCCCGAAGGCTGCCCTGCACGCCCACCGTGAAAGCGGGCATGACGCAACGGGCACAAAAAAAGCGCCATCGGCGCCGTTGCGCCTTGATCTGATCAGGTTCCTACACCTGGCCCCCGATTTGGCGGGGACGGGGTGAGACTGCACCCGCTACTATCCGCAGTCAAGCGCTGTGACGTGAGCAGAGGTTAGAGGTATGAGCTTGTGCCTTTCCCGCGACGAGATCGCCGAACTCTGCCGCACGCCGCGCAAGGCGCGCCAGCTCGCATTCCTGCGCCAGAACGGCATCCGGCACTACCTGGACGCCTATGGCTGGCCCGTGGTGACGCGCGCGGCCGTTGAGGGCATGAAGGAATCGGAGCCTGCTCCGATACCCTGGAAGTCGAACAAGGCGATCGACTGAGCGCAGTCACCGAGCCTTACGCTTAAACGGCACTACGTCGCCGCCAGCGCGCAGCCCGTCCAGGTAGTCTGCCCAGCCCTGCATCATCCGCTTGCGCTCGTCGAGGTACTGCGCGGCGTGCGTGTATGCCTCGCGCACCTTGTTGCTTTCGGCGTGGGCCAGCTGGCGCTCGATGGCATCGGGGTTCCAGCCCATCTCGTTCAAGCGGCTGGCGGCCATACTGCGGAAACCGTGGCCGGTCATCTCGTCCTTGCCATAGCCGAGCCGACGCAGTGCGGCGTTGACGGTGTTCTCGCTCATAGGGCGGCTGCCGGTGCGAATACTGGGGAACACGTAGCGCCCGGAACCCGTGAGCAACTGCAGTTCACGCAGCACGGTCACTGCCTGCGATGACAACGGCACGATGTGTGCCGCCTTCATCTTCATGCGTTCGCCGGGGATGCGCCAGATAGCGCCGTCCAGGTCGAACTCTGCCCACTCCGCATGCCGCAGCTCGCCGGGACGTACGAACACCAGCGGCGCCAGCTTCAACGCGGCGAGCGTGACAGGCTGCCCTGTGAAGCCGTCGATGGCGCGCAGCAGTTCCCCTACCTTCGTCGGGTCGGTGATCGCGGCGTGGTGCTTGGCCTTGGGCTGCTTCAACGCGCCGCGCAGGCTGGCAGTGGGGTCGGCCTCGGCCTTGCCTTCCAGAATCGCCCAGCGGAACACCTGCCCCGCCTTGACCTTGGCGCGGTTGGCCGTGTCCAGCAGTCCCGCGTCTTCGATCTTGCGCAGCGCATCCAGCAGAACACGCGGCGTGATGCTGCCCAATGGCAATGCGCCGATCTCGGGGAACAGGAAGGTTTCCAAGATCCACTTGTTCTTCAGCTTCGTGATCTCGGCAACGTCTTGCCGCGCCATCCAGTCACGCGCCACCTTCTCGAAAGTGTCCGCGGCGATTTCCGCAGCCTTGACCCTTTCCGCCTTCTCGGCTTTCCGCTGCTCGCTAGGATCAACGCCAGCGGCGAGCAACTTGCGCGCGTCGTCGCGCCGCATGCGTGCATCGGCCAAACCGGTGTCGGGATAGGTGCCCAGCGCTAGCCGCTTTTCCTTGCCGGCGAACCGGTACTTGAGCCGCCACCACTTGCCCCCGGCTGGCGAAATTTCCAGGTACAGGCCGCCGCCGTCGAACAGACGTTGCGACTTGTCGGCGGGCTTGGCCTTGCGGATGGCGGTGTCGGTGAGCATGGGGGCATTTCCAGCCTGTACGGCTCGCGAGCGTGCGTGATGCCCCCGATATTGCCCCCATCTGGGGGCAGATTTCAATGGATGCCATTGGACGGCATCGGACAAGAAAAAGGCCAGAACCTTTGCTAGAGCTAGGGTTTCCGGCCTTCGTTGGGCTGTATCGGATGACTTGATGGTGCCCGGAGCGGGGATCGAACCCGCATGGCCGCGAGGCCGAGGGATTTTAAGTCCCTTGCGTATACCAGTTTCGCCATCCGGGCGGCGAGCGGAATGCCTGTGCCCAGGCCGCGCGGATCGTAGCACGCACCCGCCGCGCGACCGCGCTGCCGGATGCCCCCGATACCGTGCCACACGCACGAAAAACCCGCCATGCGGCGGGTTTCGGAAGCTGGCGCGATGGCCAGCGACAGGCCCGAGGCGACGGGCGCTGCGGCATCGACCGCCTGCGCCTGGGCCTAGGCCTGCGCCTGGGCCTGCAACGCAAACATCTGGTCCTTCGGATACTGCCAGGACACCGACGCCATCCATCCTTCGATGCCATCGGCCACGCCTGGGGCGTGCTCGACGTAGGTTTAGGGATCGGCGTACCTGGCCGCAAGCTCGGGATCGCGGTTCGCAACGCCTTGGAAGAAGGCCATCACCTTCACGATGTTGCTCATCGACATCACTCGTCCCTCACGCGAAGCGCCCGGCTTCCTCGAAGCTGAGTCTCGGATTGCGTGGGAAAAGCGATCCCGAGTCGCCGTAGCCGAGACTACATTGGTCGAGCACAGCGACCGATATCGCATTTTTCATCGCTGCATTCCTTATCTGGGTATTCTTCGTGTTTTTCTCAGGCGACGAAGCGAACGACGCCGCCATCCACCCGCAGCGCCGCGCCGCTGGTTGCGGAAGCCTGTTCCGAACACACGTAGACGATCATGTTGGCGACCTCGCCGGTGGTCGCGAAACGCTGGATGAGCGTGGTCGGACGCATTGCTTTCAGGAAACCTTGTTCGGCTTCCTCTTGCGTGATGCCGCTGGCCTCCGCCTGCTTCGCCATGAAGTCGCCCAGGATTTCGGACCGGGTGGGCCCGGGCAGCACGGCATTGACGGTGACGCCGGTGCCCGCGGCCGCCTCGGCGAGACCACGCGAGACCGCAAGTTGAGCGGTCTTGGTCATGCCGTAGTCGATCATTTCCTTGGGGATGTTGACCGCGGATTCGCTGCTGACGAACACGACCCGACCCCAGCCCTTCTTCACCATGCGCGGCAGGTAGTGGCGCGTCAGGCGCACGCCGCTCATCACGTTCAACTGGAACAGGCTGAGCCAGTCCTCGTCGGGGATTTCCGCGATGTCCTCGACGCCTTTGTAGTCGCGGATGTAAGCCGTGCCCACGTTGTTCACGAGGATGTCGACGTCCGGCACCTGCGCGATCAGGGTCTCGACACCCTCCACGGTAGCCAGGTCGGCGGCGACGCCAACGATGTCGCTGCCGGGGAAGGCCTGCCGCATTTGCCGTACTGCTTCGTCGACCCGGGCTTTCCCCCGGCCGCTGATGACCACCGATGCCCCGGCGCGGGTCAAACCTTCCGCGGTGGCGCGTCCGATGCCTGCCGTTGACCCGGTGACGATCGCTTTGCGGCCCTTGAGTTCGATATGCATGGTATTTCTCTCTGAGTGAGGGTGATCAGGCGGCGATTTTCGCCGCTTGCGCCTCTGCGGCGCGGGCCAGGCGTTCAACCCAGTCCTGGTGATAGCGGTACAGCGCCCCGGGATGCTGGCGCCCGATCACGTCGAGGAAGAAGTCGCCTTGCTGCGTTTCCTCGGTCAGCACGTGGCAACCCGCATCCGTCGGGGTGATCACCCAGCCGTGATAGGCGGTCGAACCGGTTTTATCGCCATCGACCGTCGTTGCCCACGCCAGCCGGCGACCGGGCACGCATTCGGTTACGACGAGCGACATCGGATACCCGACCGTTACTCGACTGTAGCGGGTGCCCAGTGCCAGTTCCGACTCGCCGGACAGAATCCTGACGTGGTTTTCGGCGGGAAAGTAGTGCGCCCAATGCTCCGCATCGACGAGCAGCTTCCACACCACTTCGGGCGGGGCCTTCACGTCGATGTCGTTGAGCGCGTAGATGGCCGAGGTCTTCGGATGGTAGCGCTCGGGCCAGATCACTTTGTCGATCATGTCTGCAATTCCGGTGGGGTCAGGCGCGAGAACGCTCGCGGGCGACGGCCATGTCGGCGAGATCCTTGAGCAGTTTCTCGTGGGTGAGCCAGAAGACATCGGGGGCGGCCTTCGCCAGTTCGAGCCAGAGCGGCCCCTGCATCGTCTCCTCGGTCCACAGATGCGTACCACTTGCCGTCGGCCTGATGATCCAGGCGTGATAGGCGCGCGAATCCGGGTGCGCCTTCGGGCCTCCGCCCCACGCGATCCGCGTCATGGGTTCGAATTCCTGCACGGACGCGAGTACATCCTGACCCGCGAGCGATGCTTCAAATCGTGTCCCAAGGCTGAGTGACTGGTGGCCATCCAGCAACACCGGGATCTCGCTCACGTTCGGATAGAAACTTGGCCACGCCTTCGGATCTACGAGCAGCGACCAGATCGTCTCGGCAGAAGCGGCCACCTCCAACTCGTTGGTGAAATGAATCGGGGACCGGCTGGGCACCATGTCCTTGGGCCATTTGATGATTTCGTACATATCGTTTTTCTCTGATTAGCCGAATGACTCGCTGGATGGTTGCGAACGCTCATGCCGCCTCATGCGGGCTTGACGAGATCCTGGAAGATGAGCCGGGTCCAGGCACGTCCCCGAGCCTGGACGAGCGCGCCCCCTTCGTTGAGCTTGCCGAGTGCGATCGGCGCGAAGCCCAGTCGTTCGGCCAGGGACGCCACCGGCCCTACCGCGCTGTCGTCGTCGCTCGACAGGAACACTACCCGGCGCCCGCCCTCGACCTTAGGGTCGGCGGCCAGCGTTTCCGCAGGCAGATGGTTGAACCCCTTGACGAACCGGGCGTCGGCGAACGCCTTGGCGACGACGGCCGAAGACGGCAGACCGTCCAGGTCGGCGACGGGAACGCCGAACGCATTCGTCGCATCGATGACGGTCTTGCCCTCCCAGCTCGCCAGGGTCTTCGCGACCGCCCGGTGCCCCCAGAACGGAACCGCCAGGATGATGGTGTCGGCCTCGACGGCCTCATGCAGCGTCCTGGGGACGACCGTGGGTCCGATCGCCTTCGCCTGGGGAGCCAGCGCCTCGGGACCACGCCGGCTCGCCACGGCCACCTCCATGTTCTTGCGGGCGAAGGCGCGCGCCAAGGCTTGGCCGACGTGCCCAAACCCAATGATCGAGTAGCTCATGGCATCTCTCCTGTTCAAAGTTTGCTTGGGAAAGATGATAATTGAGATTGAAATGCGTGATAATCAAGCTTATCGCGATAAAACCTATTCCATATTGAGATTAATAAGACCATCCGACCCGCTGTGGCGTGGTCATGCAATCTTTCGACGCCAGCGCCATGTCTGGGCTGGCGCCGGTCGTGACATGGGTCGTGATGCAACGCTTCGGCGCACTCGGACAACGGAGGCGGGAGCCACGAGATGGATCAATTTCATGAACTGAGCGCTTTCATCGCCGTGGTGGAGGCCGGCGGTTTTTCCGCGGCGGCGCGCAAACGAGGCGAGTCGCAGTCCACCATCAGCAAGGCGGTGAACTCACTGGAAAAGCGTCTCGGCGTGGTGCTGCTACAGCGCAGTACGCGCAGCGTGACCCTGACGGATCAGGGGCAGAAATACTACGAGCGGACGAAGCCGCTGGTGGACGAGATCGAGGTGGCCGACAACGAACTGACCAGCAGTACGCTGGACATCTCGGGTCTTGTCAGGATCGCCGCCCCCTCGACATTCGGTCGCCTGCATGTCTTGCCGCTCCTTCCCGAGTTGCTGTCGCAACACCCTGGGCTTCGGGTTGACCTGGTGCTGTCCGATGCCATGCGGGATATGGTGGAAGACCGGATCGATGTGGCGATTCGTTTGAGTGCGGTCAATGACCCCAACTCGGTCGTCCGGCGCGTGGCCGGTACTTCGCTCGTCTGCGCCGGCTCCCGCCACTACTTCGCGCAACATGGCATCCCCAGGACGCCCGCCGAACTCGCCGACCATAACTGCTTGGTCTACGGCGACATGACGGAGTGGTCATTCCGCGGACCTGAAGGTCTATTCCGCGTGCCGGTTCACGGCAATCTTTCATCCAACAGCGTCGAAACGATCCTGGCCGGTGTCAAGGCCGGCGTGGGCATCGGCATGTTCCATCGGGCTTCGCTGGTTGAAGAATTTCGGGATGCGGATGTGATCACGGTGCTCGACAAATTCTTGAACGAACCAAGAGACGTCAGCCTCATCTGGCCTAAACGCCGATTCGTACCAGCGCGTGTGCGGCATGCGACCGATTTCTTTGCAACGACGCTTCCACTGCGCATCTAGGACGCGCCCTGGATCTTCCGGCTTTGGATGTTCATCGGGCCGCGCTCGGCAGCGGCTCTCCAAGCAGGAATGCGCCGATGTTGGCGGCGCACATCTGCTGCGCCTCTTGCCTGCATGCACCGATCGAATGTTGCGCCCGGCCTGCGCGGAGGCCATGCCGGCGAGCTGCTGATCGAGCCGGGCCGACCGGAGCGCCGAGGCGCAGCGTTGATAGGCGAGGAACAGCGTTCCCTTGTACGTGCTGACCAGTGATGCCTGCGTGGCGCTGGCGGCAAACGCGGCCACGCAGAGGGCGGCGGCGAGGCCATGCTTCATGGAACGCTTTCCCTGTGAAAGTGGCTCGCTCATGGTCGCCGTTGGTGCCCTCATGGGCCGATGTACACGCCAACGTGCTGGGCGCCCTTCCCTGCATCACACCCCGTCACAAGGGCGGCGTTTCCCGTGCATCGTTCCGTAGCCGGACACAGGCCGGACACAACGAAAAAGCCCGCCGATACATGGCGGGCCTTTCGTGTCAATTATCCAGATAAATCAGATATTTGGACTATGGAGGCCGAGGTCGGAATCGAACCGGCGTACGCGGATTTGCAGTCCGCTGCATGACCACTCTGCCACCCGGCCAGATGGCGCAGTCGAGATCCACGGGGACCGTCGGCTGCCGATAAAACAAAACCCCGGCGACGCGAGGCTTTGCTGGAAAACTGGAGCGGGAAACGAGACTCGAACTCGCGACCCCGACCTTGGCAAGGTCGTGCTCTACCAACTGAGCTATTCCCGCTTGGTGAACCGTGGATGATATCAGAAGAACGGCGGATGTGAAGACCTTGGCGCTCGTACCGTTGCACCGCATCCCGCCCGCGATGGCCTGCCCGGAAACGACGAAGCCCCGGTGGACCGGGGCTTCGCGCGTGAATCTGGAGCGGGAAACGAGACTCGAACTCGCGACCCCGACCTTGGCAAGGTCGTGCTCTACCAACTGAGCTATTCCCGCTTGGGAGCGCGCATTCTAATACGCGAACGCGTCGCGTCAAGACTTCCGCGCCGGCCCTGTTCAAGCGCCGCCATGCGCGCCCGGCTGCCGCGGCGCGTCGCCGCGCAGGGTGGGCCAGGCGGCGTGCAGGTAGTACAGGCCCGACCAGATGGTGAGCACGCCGGCAATCACCAGCAGCGCCTCGCCGATGTGGTACAGGCGCAGCGCGGTGGCCTCCTTCTCGTGCTGCACGATCAGCACCACCAGCGCCACGATCTGCATCACCGTCTTCAGCTTGCCGATGAAGGCGACCTTCACCGTGGCGCGCATGCCGACCTCGGCCATCCATTCGCGCAGCGCGGAAATGCTGATCTCGCGCCCCACGATCACCGCCGCGGTCACCGCCATCACGATGCTGGACCAGCCCTCCGGATGCGATTCCACCAGCAGGAACAGGGTCACCGCCACCATCAGCTTGTCGGCCACCGGATCGAGGAACGCGCCGAACGCCGAGGTGAGGTTCATCCGCCGCGCGAGGAAGCCGTCCAGCCAGTCGGTGACCGCGGCGAGCAGGAACACGATCGCCGCGGTGATGTTGTGGCCGTGGAACGGCAGGTAGAACACCACCACCATCACCGGCAGCAACAGCACGCGGAACAGGGTCAGCCAGGTGGGGAGGTTGATGTGCATGGGGGCGCCTGCGGATTTTCCACAGTGTCGCACGCCGCCGCGCCACTGCGCAGCGCGGCATGGCGGAACATTCAGCCGTGCAGCGCGCCGTAGATGCGTTCGGCCAGGCCGCGGTCGATCCCCTTCACGCGCATCAGCTCTTCCACGCCGGCGGCCTCCACGCCGGCCAGGCCGCCGAAGGTCTTCAGCAGCGCGGCGCGGCGCCGCGCACCCACACCGGGCACGTCTTCCAGCACGCTGCGCTCGCGCGCCTTCTCGCGCCGCTTGCGGTGGCCGCTGATCGCGAAACGGTGCGACTCGTCGCGTACTGCCGCCACCAGGTGCAGGGCCGGCGAAGTCGGGCCGGGATGGATCTCGCGGCCCTGGTCGACCAGGATCAGGGTTTCCTCGCCCGCGCGCCGCGCCGGTCCCTTGGCCACTCCGACCACGTGGATGCCGGCCACGCCCAGTTCCTTCAGCACGCCCAGCGCCTGCGCCACCTGGCCGCCGCCACCGTCGATCAGCAGCACATCGGGCTTCGCGCCCTCGCCTTCGGCCACCTTGCGGAAGCGCCGCGTCAGTGCCTGGTGCATCGCCGCGTAATCGTCGCCTGGCGTGATGCCGGCGATGTTGAAGCGGCGGTAGTGCGACTTCTCCGGCCCCTCCGGCCCGAACACCACGCAGGACGCCACGGTGAGTTCGCCGCGGGTATGGCTGATGTCGAAGCACTCGATGCGCCGCGGTGGCTCGGGCAGTTCCAGCAGCTTCTGCAGATCCTCGAAGCGCGTGCCCAGGGTCTGCCGGCTGGCCAGGCGCTGGGTCAGCGAGGCCTGCGCGTTGCGTTCGGCCATCTGCAGGAAGCGCGCGCGTTCGCCGCGCACGCGGCTCTTCAGCTCCACCGCATGGCCGCTCTGCGTCGCGAGCATGTCGGCCAGCATGTCCTGTTCCGGCAGGTCGTCGCCGAGGATCAGCTCGCGCGGCACCGGGCGGTCCAGGTAGTACTGCGCCACGAACTGCGCCAGCAGGTCGGCCGGTTCGGCGTCCAGCGGCAGCCGCGGGAAGAAGTCGCGCGTACCCAGGCTGATGCCGTCGCGGAAGAACAGCACGCTGACGCAGGCCAGGCCCGACTCGATGCGGCAGGCGATCACGTCCATGTCCGCGCTGGCGCCCTGCACGTGGTGCTGCGCCTGCAATTGCCGCAACGCGGCCACCTGGTCGCGCAACGCGGCGGCGCGCTCGAAGTCCAGCCCTGCGCTGGCCTGCTCCATCGCCACGGCCAGTTCGTCGATCACCGCGCTGCTGCGGCCGCCCAGGAACATCTCGGCATGGCGCACGTCGCTGGCGTAGTCCTCTTTCGACACCAGCCCCACGCATGGCGCGGTGCAGCGGCCGATCTGGTACTGCAGGCAGGGCCGCGAACGGTTGCGGAAATAGCTGTCCTCGCACTGGCGCACCTTGAACAGCTTCTGCATCAGGCCCAGGCTCTCGCGCACCGCGAAGGTGCTCGGGTAAGGCCCGAAGTAGCGCCCCGGCAGGTTCTTCGCGCCGCGGTGGAAGGCCAGCCGCGGATAGTCCTCGCCCCCGGACAGGTAGATGTACGGGTAGCTCTTGTCGTCGCGCAACATGATGTTGTAGCGCGGCTTCAGCGACTTGATCAGCTGCGATTCCAGCAGCAGCGCCTCGCCTTCCGTGCGGGTCACGGTGATCTCGCAGCGGGCGATCTGCGCGATCATCGCGGCGATGCGCGGCTCCAGCCGCGGCTTCAGGAAATAGCTGCCGACGCGCTTCCTGAGGTTGCCTGCCTTGCCCACGTAAAGCAGCTCGCCGTCCGCGTCGAAGTAACGGTAGACGCCGGGCGAAGTGGTCAGGGTGCGGACGAAGGCCTTGCCGTCGAAGGCGGGCGGCGTGTCGGATGGCATGCAGGGATTTTAGCCGGTTCGCCGGGCCGTGGCCGGTATCATGGGCGCCCCTGTCGATAGCCTGGCGGAGAGGTTCATGGGTTGCCTGCCGATCCCCATCCTGTTCGTGCTTGGCGCGCTGATCGGTGACTGGCTGTGGGGCGACCGGGGGGCGTTGTGGGGCGCCGGCATCGGCCTCGTGCTCGGCCTGATCCTGTTCGGCGTCTTCATCGCGAAGCTGCGCCAGCGGCGCTGATCCTGTTCGTCGTTCTGGCGAAGGCCGGGATGCCGCGCAGTAGCTCGATCGACCGGACAGTTCCAGAGGCTTCAGCGGTCGACGCTGTGCAGGCGCTCGATCAGACCGGTGACACCACGCTCGGCCAGTTTCACGGCCGACGCGAAACCGGCCGCGTCGCCGTGCCACGGATCGGGAAATTCCAGTGGCGGCGCCGCGCCTGTCCATTCCAGGAACAGTGCGGTCCGATCCGCCGGCTCGGGCGTGCCGGCAAGCCTGCGCAGGCCGCACAGGTTGTCGCGATCCATCGCCAGCAGCAGGTCGAAATCGTCGAAATCGCACTCGCGCAACTGGCGCGCGCAATGCTTCGACAAGTCATGGCCCGCGGCCCGTGCCGCCGCGACCATGCGCGGGTCGGCGCCCTCACCGGCATGCCATCCGCCCGTGCCGCACGAGGCCACGGCCACATCCAGCCCCGCCTCGGCCAGACGCCGGCGTGCCACGGCTTCCACCAGCGGCGAACGGCAGATGTTGCCCAGGCAGACGAACAGCACGCGGCGCACGCTCATCCCAGGGTCTGCAGCCATTGCTCGGCGCGCGCGAGATCGGCCTCGGTGTCGATGCCCGGCGGGAACGGCTCGGGCGTGAGCCGCACCGCGATGGCATGGCCATGCTCCAGTACGCGCAGCTGTTCCAGCGACTCGGCCTGTTCCAGCGGCGTGCGCACCAGCCGCGCGTACTGCGCAAGGAAGCCGGCGCGATAGGCATAGATGCCGATGTGGCGCAGGAACGGCACGCCCGCCGGAAGCACGTTGCTGTGCATCGCGAAGGCATCGCGCGCCCACGGCAGCGGCGCACGGCTGAAGTACAGCGCGCGGCCGCGCGCATCGCGCACCAGCTTCACTACGTTGGGGTCGAACAGTTCGTGCGTCCCGGTGACGGGTGCGGCCAGGGTGGCCATCGGGGCGTCATCCTCGGCCAGCGCGTGCGCGACTTCGCGGATGCCCGCGGCAGGCGCGAACGGCTCATCGCCCTGCAGGTTCACCACGATGGCGTCGTCGGTCCAGCCGCACAGCGCGGCGCATTCGGCAAGGCGGTCGCTGCCCGAGGCATGGTCGGCGCGCGTCATGCACACCTTGACGCCCTGCCCGGCCAGCGCGTCGGCGATACGCGCATCGTCCGTCGCCACCACCACGTCCGTCGCGCCGGCCTGCAAGGCCCGCTGCGCCACGCGCACCACCATCGGCACGCCGGCGATCTCGCGCAGCGGCTTGGCCGGCAGGCGGGTGGAACCGTAGCGGGCCGGGATGGCGACGATGAAGGGCGGAACGATGGGCATGGCGACCTCGCGACAAGGGCGCCAAGCCTAGCGCATCCCGCCGGTCAGGCCGCGGCTTCCAGCGCGAAGCCGCAGCCGTTGGCCAGTTCCATGAAGCCCGGGAACGAGGTGGCCACGTGGCGGCAGTCGTTGATGCGCACCGGTGACTGCGCCACCAGCCCGGCCACCGCGAAGCTCATCGCGATGCGATGGTCGGTGAGGCTTTCCACCGTGCCGCCGGCGAGCGTGCCGCCGTGGATGGTCGCGCCATCCGGCGTTTCGTCCACGGTGATGCCCAGGACGCGCAGGCCGGCGGCCATGGCGGCGAGACGGTCGGATTCCTTCACGCGCAACTCGGCCGCGCCGCGGATCACGGTGCGGCCTTCGGCCACGGCCGCGGCGACGAACAGCGCCGGGAATTCGTCGATCATGTCCGGCACCAGCGCTTCGGGCAGCTCGACGCCGTGCAGTGGCGCATGGCGCACCACGATGTCGCCCAGCGGTTCGCCGCCGCTTTCGCGCGGGTTCTCGATGCGGATGTCCGCCCCCATCAGGCGCAACGCCTGCAGCAGGCCGGTGCGACGCGGGTTGAGTCCCACGGCCGGCAGGCGCAACTCGGAGCCGGGCACGATGCTGGCGGCAACGAGGAAAAACGCGGCGGAGGAAAAATCCGCCGGCACGTCCACGTCGGTAGCGCGCAGCGCATGGCCACCGGACAGCTGCGCGCGGCCGGGCTCGAACGAGATCGGCCAGCCGAACGCGGCCAGCATGCGCTCGGTGTAGTCGCGCGTCGGGTGCGGCTCGATGACTTCGGTTTCGCCCTCGGCATACAGGCCGGCCAGCAGCAGCGCGGACTTCACCTGCGCGCTGGCCACCGGCAGCTCGTAGCGGATGCCGTGCAGGCGCTGGCCGCCGCGCACGTGCAGTGGCGGCAGGCCGTCCTGCGTGTCGATGCGTGCGCCCATCGCGGCCAGCGGATCGGTGACTCGGCGCATCGGCCGCTTCGACAGCGAGGCGTCGCCGACCAGGGTGCTGTCGAACGCCTGCCCGGCCAGCAGGCCGGCCAGCAGGCGCATGCCGGTGCCGGCGTTGCCGCAATCCAGCGGCTCGCCGCTCGCGTGCAGGCCATGCAGGCCCACGCCGTGCACCAGGCGCTCGCCTGCGGCCGGGGTCTCGATGCGCACGCCCAGCTGCTGCAGCACGGCGGCGGTGGCGCGGGTGTCCTCGCCTTCGAGGAAGCCGCGGATGCGCGAGCCGCCTTCGGCCAGCGCGCCGAACATCAGTGCACGATGCGACACGGACTTGTCGCCCGGCACGCCCACGCCGCCCCGCAGCGGGCCGGCCGGGCCGCTGCGCCAATCCAGCCGCCCGCTCACGGCAGCGCCACCGGGTAGGAGCCGAGCACGCGCAACTGCGCCACCGACTGCTCGATCTCCTTCACCGCCGCCTGCAGCGCCTCGTCCTGGATGTGGCCGGAGACGTCGATGAAGAACGCGTACTGCCACTTGCCGCTGTGCGCGGGACGCGACTCGATGCGGTTGAGGCTCACCCCGTGCTGCGCGAACGGGCTGAGCACGTGGTACAGCGCGCCCGGCTGGTCGTTCACCGTGATCAGCAGCGAGGTGCGGTCGTTGCCCGAGGGCGGGAACAGGCTGCGGCCGATCACCAGGAAGCGCGTGGTGTTGTCGGCGCGATCCTCGATGCCGGTGGCCAGGGTGCGCAAGCCGTACACCTTGCCGGCGATCTCGCCGGCGATCGCGCCCACGTCGTCGGCGTGGCGCGCCAGCCGCGTCGCCTCGGCGTTGCTGCTGACCGCCTCGCACTCCACGCCGGGCAGGTTCATGCGCAGCCAGGTCTTGCACTGCTGCAGCGACTGCGCATGGGCGTAGACGCGCTTGATGTCCTCCAGCCGTCCCGCCATCGAATGCAGGCACTGGTGCACGCGCAGCTCGACTTCGCCGCAGATGCGCGCGTCGGAAGTGAGGAACATGTCCAGCGTCACCTGGATCATGCCCTGCCCCGAGTTCTCCACCGGCACCACGCCGAAGTCGGCATGGCCGGCGGCGACCTCCTGGAACACCTCCTCGATGCTGCCCAGCGGCAGGCCGTAGGCGGCATGGCCGAAGTGCTTGCGCACCGCCTGCTCGCTGAAGGTGCCCTCCGGGCCGAGGTAGCCGATCTTCAACGGGTCTTCCTGCGCCAGGCAGGAGGACATGATCTCGCGGAACAGCCGCACCATCTCCGCGTCCGGCAGCGGCCCCTTGTTGCGGTCCACCACCATGCGCAGCACGTGCGCCTCGCGCTCGGGGCGGTAGTAGTCGATCGCGGACAAGCCCTCACCCTTCACCCGCGCCACTTCCTGCGCCCAGTTCGCACGCTCGGAGATCAGCTCCTGGATCTGCCGGTCGATGCTGTCGATGCGCTCGCGCACGTCGGCCAGCGAGGTCTTGCTTTCGGTCATGGCGGGTATCTTGGCGGATGTCTGGATGGATAGAAGGCCAAATGCATGATGCCCGAAACGCTCACCCGTGTCGCGTCGCGAAGTCGCGCATGAACGCGACCAGTGCCTCCACCGCCTCCGGCGGCACCGCGTTGTAGAGCGAGGCGCGCATGCCGCCCAGCGCCTTGTGGCCCTTGAGCGCGATGAGTCCGGCGGCTTCGGATTCGGCGAGGAACGGTGCGTCCAGCGCGGCGTCGTGCAAGGTGAACGGCACGTTCATGCGCGAGCGCGCGGCGGGGTCGACCGGGTTGCGGTAGTAGCCGCCGGAACCGTCGATCGCCGCGTAAAGCCGCTCGGCCTTGATGCGGTTGCGCTCGGCCATCGCGGCGAGGCCGCCCTGCGCCTTCAGCCACTGGAAGGTGAGCCCGGCGAGGTACCAGCCCCAGGTGTTCGGCGTGTTGAGCATGGAGTCGTTCGCCGCATGCTCGGCGTAGCGGAAGATTTTCGCCATCGGACGCGTCGCGCGCTGCAGCAGGTCGCGGCGCACGACCATCAGCACCAGGCCGGACGGGCCGATGTTTTTCTGCGCGCCGGCGTAGATCAGCCCGAAGCGGCGCACATCCAGCGGCGCCGAGAGGATGTCGGAAGACATGTCCGCCACCAGCGGCACCCCGCCGACGTCGGGCACCTCGTGGTGCTGCACGCCGTGGATGGTCTCGTTCGGCGTGTAGTGCACATAGGCGGCGCGCGGGTCCAGCTTCCATTCCTCGCGCGGAGGCAGGCGACGGTAGCCGTCGGACTTGCCGTCGGCGGCCACGTTGACCCTCACGTAGGACGCCGCCTCGCCGGCCGCCTTGGCGCCCCAGTGGCCGTTGACGATGTAGTCGGCGCTGTCGCCCTCGCCCGCCAGGTTCATCGGGATCTGTGCGAAGTGCTGGGTGGCGCCGCCCTGCAGGAACAGCACGGCGTAGTCGTCGGGGATCGCGGCCAGTTCGCGCAGGTCCGCCTCGGTGCGGGCCGCCATCGCGATGAAGCGCTTGCCGCGGTGCGACTGCTCCATCACCGACATGCCGCTGCCGTCCCAGTCCAGCAGCGCGCGCTGCGCGCGTTCGAGCACCTCGCGCGGCAGTGCCGCCGGGCCCGCACTGAAATTCCACACCTGGCTCACCGAAGCTGTTCCCATGGCTGCGTTCGCCGCATTATGCCGCGCCGCAGCATGGAACCGTCAACATTGTTGCGTAGTGCGGCCATGGATGGCCGCCCGTTTGATTTTCGCGATCAAGGATGACCGCAATGGCAAACCTCAAAAACGGATCCAGAGCACCAGCGCGATGCCCAGCGCCAGCACCGCGGCGGTGACGATCAGCCACCACACCTCGCCACGCGGACCGGCGGCATCCTCGGGCAGGGCCGGCGCCGGCGGCTCGGGCGGCGCGACCACAGGCTCCGCCTCCATGCCCGGCGCATCGAACACGAAACGATGCGGCCCCAGGCTGAGCTGGTCGCCCGGCTGCAGCACCACGCGCTGCACCGGCACGCCGTTCACCCGCAACGGATAGGTCGCCGACGCCTGCGTCGTCTCGAGCACCAGGCCATCGTCCTCCCAGCCCAGCTTCAGGCTCGCCACCTCGCCTTGCGGCAACTCCAGCGGGCAGCGGCCGTAGGGCCCCAGCTCCAGGCCGTTGCCGATCGGCAGGACCTTGCCGGACAGGACGCCGCCCAGCGCGCGCAATGCGGCGGTGCACCGCGCCTCCGCCGGGGCCGCCGGTGCGACGCGCTGTTCCGGTGACACGTCGTCGCGCAGCAGCATGCGGCAGTCGCCTACGCTCAGCATGTCTCCGGGACGCAGCAAGGCGCGTTCGCGCACCGGCCGCGCGTTCACGTACACGCGCGTGGCCGAGGGCAGCACCTGCAGCACCCAGCCGCGCCGATCCTGCTCGATGCGCAGATGCCGCGGCGCGGCCTGCGTCGCCGACAGCACCAGGTCATTGTCCGTCGCACTGCCTATCCGCAATTGTGGCCTGGCCCACGGGAAATCTTCGCGGGCGGAATGGAGAAACTCGATGCGCATCGCCGTACCAGTCCATTGACCACGGCACTCTAGCATGCGATTCCTGAGCACTCGTTCACGCTTTGCCGGACTGCAGGCCTCGTCGAATCGCGGCGCACGAGGGCTTATCATGCCCGTCCCCGACGGAGCTCCGCATGCCCAGCATCGACATCCACCGCCCCCATCGCCTGCCGCTGCCGGAAGCCCGCGCCGTGGTCGAGAAGGTGGCCGCGCGCATGCACGAGAAATTCGATCTCGAAGGCCGCTGGCAGGGTGACACCCTGCATTTCTCCCGCCCCGGCCTGAACGGCCAGATCGCCGTGGGCGCCGATGCGATCCGGGTGCGCGCCGAGCTGGGCCTGCTGCTGTCTCCGCTCAAGGGCATGATCGAGCAGGAGATCCGGCGCAGGCTGGACGAGCACTTCGCCTGACGGCCTGGCCTGCCGTGCCATAACGTTTCTTTGACCGGACGCCCGACCGTGGCATACTTGCCGGCTTACGCGGTCATCACGGCCGCGCGTGACCCGGAACACATGGCCAAAGACGACGTCATCGAAATGGAAGGCACGGTCCTGGAGACCCTGCCCAACACCATGTTCCGCGTGCAGCTGGAGAACGGGCACGTAGTCATCGCCCACATCTCCGGGCGCATGCGCAAGCATTACATCCGCATCCTCACGGGCGACAAGGTCAAGATCGAGATGACCCCGTACGACCTGAGCAAGGGGCGGATCACCTACCGCATGAAATAAGGCAGCAGCCGCACCGGATGGAAAGTGCAGCCATGGATGGCTGCCCGTGTGACCTTCGCGATCATGGATGATCGCAAAAGATCACGAAAAGGCCGCGCATTGCGCGGCCTTTTGTGTTGCCCGGCGTTGACGCCCGGCGCCTACTCCACCACGGCCGGCAGTTTCTCGGCGGCTTCGCAGCCCACCACCAGCTCGCCGTCCTTCACGCCCAGCGTCACCTTGCCGCCCTCGGCCAGCTTGCCGAACAGCAGCTCGTCGGCCAGCGCGCGCTTCACCTTCTCCTGGATCACCCGCGCCATCGGGCGGGCGCCCATCTGCGCGTCGAAGCCGTGCTCGGCCAGCCAGCGGCGCGCCTCGGCGTCCACGTCCAGGCTCACGTGTTTCTCGCCGAGCTGGGCCTCCAGCTCGATCAGGAACTTGTCCACCACGCGCAGGATGTGCTCGAAGTCCAGCGCGTTGAACTGGATGATCGCGTCGAGGCGGTTGCGGAACTCCGGCGTGAAGCTGCGGCGGATGACCTCCATCGAGTCGGTGCGATGGCTCTGCTCCACGAAGCCGATGCTGCGCCGGGCAGCCTGCGCTGCGCCGGCGTTGGTGGTCATCACCAGGACCACGTTCTTGAAGTTCGCCTCGCGCCCGTTGGTGTCGGTGAGCACGCCGCGGTCCATCACCTGCAGCAGGATGTTGTAGACGTCCGGGTGCGCCTTCTCGATCTCGTCCAGCAGCAGCACCGCGTGCGGGTGCTTGGTCACCGCCTCGGTGAGCAGGCCGCCCTGGTCGAAGCCCACGTAGCCCGGGGGCGCGCCAACCAGGCGCGATACCGAGTGCGCCTCCATGTACTCGGACATGTCGAAGCGGATCATCTCGATGCCGAGCTGCAGCGCGAGCTGGCGGGTGACCTCGGTCTTGCCCACGCCGGTGGGACCGGCGAGCAGGAAGCAGCCGATCGGCTTGGCCGGGTCGGCCAGGCCGGAGCGCGCCATCTTGATCGAGGCGGCCAGCGCCTCGATCGCCGCATCCTGGCCGAACACCACCATCTTCAGGTTGCGCTCCAGGTTCTTCAGCACGTCGCGGTCGGACGCCGAGACCTGCTTGGCCGGGATGCGCGCCATCTTGGCGACGATGTACTCCACCTCGGGCACGTCCACCTTGCCGCTGCGCTGCTCCTCGGGCAGCAGGCGCTGGCGGGCGCCGGCCTCGTCGATCACGTCGATCGCCTTGTCCGGCAGCAGGCGGTCGGGGATGTGCTTCACCGACAGGTCCACCGCCGCCTTCAGCGACTCGTTGGTGTAGATGACGTTGTGGTGCTCCTCGAAGCGCGAGCGCAAGCCCTTGAGGATCTCGATGCTGTCGGCCACCGAGGGCTCGACCACATCGATCTTCTGGAAGCGCCGCGCCAGCGCGCGGTCCTTCTCGAACACGCCGCGGTATTCCTGGAACGTGGTCGAGCCGATGCAGCGCAGCTCGCCGGAGGCCAGCAGCGGCTTGATCAGGTTGGACGCGTCCATGGTGCCGCCCGAGGCGGAACCGGCGCCGATGATGGTGTGGATCTCGTCGATGAACAGGATCGCCCCGGGCTGCTTCTTCAGCTGGGCGATCACGCCCTTCAGGCGCTTCTCGAAGTCGCCGCGGTACTTGGTGCCTGCCACCAGCGCGCCCAGGTCCAGCGCCCAGATCGTGGCGTTCTCCAGCACCGCGGGCACTTCGCCGTCGACGATGCGCTTGGCCAGGCCCTCGGCCAGCGCGGTCTTGCCCACGCCGGCGTCGCCCACGTACAGCGGATTGTTCTTGCGGCGGCGGCACAGCACCTGGATGGTGCGCTCGATCTCGTCGGCGCGGCCGATCAGCGGGTCGATCTTGCCTTCCAGCGCCAGCTCGTTGAGGTTGCTGGCGTATTCGGACAACGGGTTGCCCTTCGCCTCGCCGCCCTCCTCGCCCTCGCGCTCGCCGCCGCCGGGGGTGCCGGTGGCAGTATCGTCGCCCACCTTGGCGATGCCGTGCGAGATGTAGTTGACCACGTCCAGCCGGGTGATCTCCTGCTGGTGCAGGAAGTACACGGCATGGGAATCCTTCTCGCCGAAGATCGCCACCAGCACGTTGGCGCCGGTGACCTCCTTCCGCCCGGAGGATTGCACGTGGTAGACCGCACGCTGCAGCACTCGCTGGAAGCCCAGCGTGGGCTGGGTGTCGCGCTCGTCGCCGTGCGGCAGCACCGGCACGGTCTCGGCGATGACCTTCTCCAGCTCGTGGGTGAGCCGCGGCAGGTCCACGCCGCAGGCGCGCAAGGCGCCCAGCGCGGACTGGTTGCCGGTGAGTGCGAGCAGCAGGTGCTCCACGGTCATGAACTCGTGGCGCTGCTCGCGGGCCTGCTTGTAGCACTGGCCGATGGTGACTTCGAGATCCTTGCTGAACATCCGGACCGTCTCCGTTGCAATGGCAGGGGCGGCTATGCCGCGATGGCTACAAGATGGGGTGTGCCTACAACTTTTCCATAGTGCACAACAGAGGGTGCTGATGCGAGCGTGAATACTCGTTGACCTGGGTGACCTTGGTCTCGGCCACCTCGCGGGTGAACACGCCGCATACGCCCTTGCCGCGGGTATGCACGTGGAGCATCACCTGCACCGCGCGCTCCTGGTCCAGGCCGAAAAAACCGCGCAGCACCTCGACCACGAAGTCCATCGGGGTGAAATCGTCGTTGAGCAGCACCACCTGGAACAGCGGTGGCCGCGCCACTTCCGGCTTCGCGGTCTTGAGCGCCAGGCCGTGGCCGCTTTCGTGTTCGTTTTCAGGTTCGTGGGCCATGAATGACGAGTGCTCGTTCGACAATGGTGATTATACGCTGCGCCGCATGCGCGCTTCGCGGCGACCCGGCTCTCAGGTGATGGCACAATGACGGCTTTTCCAGCCCTCCCCCTCATGTCGTCTGCTGCCACCACCGATGCGATCTGGCGTCCGCACGTCACCGTGGCCTGCGTGGTGAGCGATGGCGCACGCTTCCTGATGGTCGAGGAAGAAGTGAACGGCCGGCTCGCCTACAACCAGCCCGCCGGGCACCTGGAGGATCGCGAGCGCCTCGTCGATGCCGCCGCGCGCGAAACGCTGGAGGAGACCGGCTGGGCGGTGCAGCCCACCCACCTGATCGGCGTGCACCAGTGGCGCAGCACCGAGCACGGCGAAGGCGTGATCCGTTTCAGCTTCGCCGCGCGGCCGCTGGCCCACGATCCCGCGCGCAGGCTGGACGCCGGCATCCGCCGCGCGCTGTGGCTGAGCCGTGCCGAGATCGCCGCGCTGGGCGAACGCCTGCGCAGCCCGCTGGTGCTCGAAAGCATCGACGCCTGGCTGGCCGGTGCGCGGCTGCCGCTGGATATGCTGCACTGGTGGCCGGATGGCGCCACGCCATGAAGGTGATGCTGGGCATCTCCGGCGGCGTCGACTCCTCGGTGGCGGCGCTGCTGCTGCAACGGGCCGGCCACCAGGTCGAAGGCCTGTTCATGCAGAACTGGGAGGAGGACGACCGCGATGGCCCCTGCACCGCCGACGCCGACCGCAAGGACGCCGTGGCCGTGTGCGGCCGGCTCGGCATCCCGTTCCACGCGCGCAATTTCGCCGCCGAGTACTGGGACGGCGTGTTCGCGCACTTCCTCGCCGAATACCGCGCCGGTCGCACGCCCAACCCCGACGTGCTGTGCAACCGCGAGATCAAGTTCAAGACCTTCCTCGACGAGGCGCGTGCGCTGGGCGCGGAAAAGATCGCCACCGGGCACTACGCCCGCGTGGATTTCCGCGACGGTGAATACCGCCTGCTGCGCGCGGTGGATGCAGCCAAGGACCAGACCTATTTCCTGCACGCGCTGGGCCAGGCGCAGCTGGCCGCCACGTTGTTCCCGGTCGGCGAGATCGCGAAGGCGCAAGTACGCGAGATGGCCCGCGCCGCCCGCCTGCCCACCCACGCGAAGAAGGATTCCACCGGCATCTGCTTCATCGGCGAGCGCGACTTCCGCAGCTTCCTGGCGCAGTACATCCCGGCCCGGTCCGGCGAGATGCGCACGCCCGCGGGCGAACGGGTCGGCGAGCACCAGGGCGCGATGTACTACACGCTGGGCCAGCGCAACGGCCTGGGCATCGGCGGCCGCCAGGGCGCCAGCGGCGAGCCATGGTACGTGGTGGGCAAGGACGTGGCGTCCAACCTGCTCTACGTGGCCCAGGGCAACGCGAACCGCTGGCTGGACTCGCGCCGGCTGCGCAGCGAGGCGCCGACCTGGGTGGCCGGCCACGCACCGGCCGCCCGTTTCCGCTGTACCGCCAAGACGCGCTATCGCCAGGCCGACCAGGCCTGCGAGGTGCAGGTGCTGGACACCGGCCTTGAGGTACGCTTCGACACCCCGCAACGCGCCGTGACGCCCGGCCAGTCGGTGGTGCTCTACGACGGCGAAACCTGTCTCGGCGGCGCGGTGATCGCCGCCACCGATGCGCCTTACGGCGGTCTTCCCCCATCCGGAACGAGAGTTGACGGTGCTTGATGCCTTTTCGATGAACGAGGAACGCGTGCTGGCCCTGGCCGGCCTGTACCAGGCCTGCGCACTGGTGCAGCAACTGGCCAACCAGGGCCGCTGCGACGAGAGCGCGATGGACGCGAGCGTCGCCAGCGTGTTCCGCATCGACGCGCCCTCGGTGGTCGGCGTGTACGGCAACATCGCCAGCGTGCGGCTGGGCCTGCGCAACCTGGTGTCCCAGCTCGACGAGAACAGCGAGGACATGGCGGTGACCCGCATGGCGATGACCGTGATGCGGCTGGAGCGCAGCCTGTCCGGCCGCCCGGAACTGCTCGACCAGCTGCAGCAGGGCATCCGCGCCGCCCAGCGCCAGGTGGAGCACTTCGGCCAGGGCTCCAGCCAGGTGACCGCGCGGCTGGCCGAGCTGTATGCCGCCACCCTGTCCCCCTTGCGCCCGCGCGTGATGGTCAACGGCAATCCACAGCATCTGCAGCAGGCGGCCATCGTCGAGAAGGTGCGCAGCAACCTGCTCGCGGCGGTGCGCTCGGCGGTGCTGTGGCGCCAGCTCGGCGGCCGGCAGTGGCAACTGCTGCTGTTCCGCAAACAGTGCAGCATGCTGGCGCGCGGCCTGCTCACCGGCGCCACGCTGGACAGCGGGCGCTAGGCGAGCAGCTTCAGCCCCGGCAACTGCTTCGCCAGCGCGCGCAGCAGCCTGGCGAAGGCGGCGAGATCGGCGCCCCATGGCGTGGCCTCGCGCCAGTACAGCGCGATCTCGCGCCCCGACGCCTGGCCCTTGATCTTCGCCAGCACGATGTCCGGCTTGGAAGCCAGTCGCTCGTGCGCCAGCGCGGGCACCAGCGCATGGCCACCGCGCAGGATGACCAGCGCCGCGAGGCTTTCCAGGCTCACGTCCTGCACGTGGCCGTCGCCGTCGGCGTGGCTCTCGGCCATCAGGATCGCATCCGCCTTTTCCAGTTGCTCCAGCGCCACGCTGCGGCGGCCGGCCAGCGGGTGGTCGGCGCGCAACATCGCCTCCCACGGCTCGAAGAACAACGGCTGCATCGCGATGCCGCTGGCCAGCGGCGCGAGCGGCGCCAGCACGGCATCCAGCTCCGCCTCGTGCAGGCGGCGCAGCAGGCCGCGCGGCTTGCCCTCGGAGATGCCCAGCCGCACGCCCGGGAAATGCTGCGGGAACGGCGCGATCAGGTGCGGCAGCAGGTAAGGCCCCAGCGAGGCCGGCACGCCCAGCCGCAGTTCGCCGCCGAAGGCCACGGCCCCGGCGCGTGCGGTCTGTTGCAGCAGTTCCGCCGCGGCGATCATGGCGTCGATGCGCTCCAGCAACCGGTGGCCGCCCGCGGTGGGCACCACCTTGCGGCCGCCGCGCTCGAACAGCGGCGCGCCCAGCGCCTGCTCCACCTTCTGCACCTGGTGTGACAGCCCGGACGGGCTGATATGCATGGCCCGCGCCGCGCTGTTGAAGCTGCCGTGGCGATGCACGGCCTGCACCATCATCAGGTCGCGCAGCGAGATCGCCGAAATGTGGGTGGAAATCATCCGCGCGCCCGTGGTCACCGCCATGGGCGAAGCATAAACGACGAAGCCCGGCGCGAGGCCGGGCTTCGTCTGCCTCAAGCCCATCTCCCTTTGGGAGAGGGGTTGGGGTTGGGGTTGGGGTGAGGTGCGATCGAAGCGCGTATTGCAGGCTTGCGTGAAAACTCCACATCACGCTTCGCATGAACCCTCACCCCTGCCCCTCTCGCGGAGGGAGAGGGGAAAGGCGTGGGTTTACGCCGCGACGGTATCCGCGACTTCCTTGTAGTCCTGGATCTTGTCGAAGTTCATGTAGCGGTAGATCTTCTCGCCGTTGGCGTTGATCACGCCGATGTCGGCCATGTACTCGTCCCGGGTCGGGATGCGGCCGAGGCGCGAGCAGATCGCGGCGAGTTCGGCCGAGCCCAGGTACACGTTGGAGTTCTTGCCCAGGCGGTTGGGGAAGTTGCGGGTGGAGGTGGAGAACACCGTGGCGCCCTCGCGCACCTGCGCCTGGTTGCCCATGCACAGCGAGCAGCCCGGCATCTCCATGCGCGCGCCGGCGGTGCCGAAGGTGCCGTAGACGCCTTCGCTGGTCAGCTCGCTGGCGTCCATCTTGGTCGGCGGGGCCACCCACAGCTTGGTCGGGATGTCGCGCTTGCCTTCCAGCAGCTTGGCGGCAGCCCGGAAATGACCGATGTTCGTCATGCACGAGCCGATGAACACCTCGTCGATGGTGGCGCCGGCCACGTCGCTGAGCGTCTTCACGTCGTCCGGGTCGTTCGGGCAGGCCACGATGGGCTCGTGCACGTCGGCCAGGTCGATCTCGATCACGGCGGCGTACTCGGCGTCCGCATCCCGCTGCAGCAGCTGCGGATTGGCCAGCCACGCTTCCATCGCCTTGATGCGGCGCTCCAGGCTGCGCGGGTCCTTGTAGCCCTGGGCGATCATCACCTTCAGCAGGGTGATGTTGCTGTTCATGTATTCGATGATCGGCGCCCTGTCCAGGTGCACCGTGCAGCCGGCGGCCGAACGTTCGGCCGACGCATCGGACAGCTCGAACGCCTGCTCCACCTTGAGGTTCGGCAGGCCTTCGATTTCCAGGATGCGGCCGGAGAAGATGTTCTTCTTGCCCTGCTTGGCGACGGTGAGCAGGCCCTGCTTGATCGCATACAGGGGGATCGCGTTGACCAGGTCACGCAGGGTGACGCCCGGCTGCAGCTCGCCCTTGAAGCGCACCAGCACGGATTCCGGCATGTCCAGCGGCATCACGCCGGTGGCGGCGGCGAAGGCCACCAGGCCGGAGCCGGCCGGGAACGAGATGCCGATCGGGAAACGCGTGTGGCTGTCGCCGCCGGTGCCGACGGTGTCGGGCAGCAGCATGCGGTTGAGCCAGGAATGGATCACGCCGTCGCCCGGGCGCAGCGAAATGCCGCCGCGCGTGCTGATGAATTCCGGCAGCGTGTGGTGGGTCTTCACGTCCACCGGCTTGGGGTAGGCGGCGGTGTGGCAGAACGACTGCATCACCAGGTCGGCCGAGAAGCCCAGGCAGGCCAGGTCCTTCAGCTCGTCGCGGGTCATCGGGCCGGTGGTGTCCTGCGAACCCACCGAGGTCATCTTCGGCTCGCAGTAGGTGCCCGGGCGCACACCCTGGCCTTCGGGCAGGCCGACCGCGCGGCCCACCATCTTCTGCGCCAGCGTGTAGCCCTTGCCGGTATCGGCCGGCTGCTGCGGCAGGCGGAACAGCGTGGAGACCGGCAGGCCCAGCGCCTCGCGCGCCTTGGCGGTGAGGCCGCGGCCGATGATCAGCGGAATGCGGCCGCCGGCGCGCACTTCGTCGAACAGCACGTCGGACTTCACCTGGAACTCGGCGATCACTTCGCCGTCCTTCAGCGCCTTGCCCTCGTAGGGGCGCAGCTCGACCACGTCGCCCATGTCCATCTTCGACACGTCGAGCTCGATCGGCAGCGCGCCGGCGTCTTCCATCGTGTTGTAGAAGATCGGGGCGATCTTGCTGCCCAGGCACACGCCGCCGAAGCGCTTGTTCGGGATGAACGGGATGTCCTCGCCGGTCCACCACAGCACCGAGTTGGTGGCGGACTTGCGGCTGGAGCCGGTGCCGACCACGTCGCCCACGTAGGCGACCAGGTGACCCTTCTGCTTCAGATCCTGGATCAGCCGGATCGGGCCGCGCTTGCCGTCTTCCTCCGGCTGGAACGGCGCACCGTCGCGCTTGTTCTTCAGCATGGCCAGCGCGTGCAGCGGGATGTCCGGGCGCGTGGTGGCATCGGGGGCCGGCGACAGGTCGTCGGTGTTGGTCTCGCCCGGCACCTTGAACACGGTGATGGTGAGGCTCTCCGGCACTTCCGGCTTGCTGGTGAACCACTCGGCGTCGGCCCAGCTCTGCAGCACGGCCCTGGCGTTCGCATTGCCCTTGTCGGCCCTGTCCTTGACGTCGTGGAAGGCGTCGAACATCAGCAGGGTGTGCTTGAGCGCGTTGGCGGCCACGGTGCCGACCTGCGCGTCGTCGAGCAGCTCGATCAGCGGGTGGATGTTGTAGCCGCCCAGCATGGTGCCCAGCAGCTCGGTGGCCTGCTCGCGCGAGATCAGCGCGCACTGCTCGGTGCCGAACGCCACCGCCGCCAGGTACGCGGCCTTGACCTTGGCCGCGTCGTCCACGCCGGCCGGCACGCGGTTGGTGATCAGGTCGACCAGGAAGGCCTCTTCGCCAGCGGGCGGGCTCTTCAGCAATTCGACCAGATCGGCTGTCTGCTGGGCCGACAGCGGCAGCGGCGGAATGCCCAGCGCGGCGCGCTCGGCAGCATGTTGGCGATAGGCGGTAAGCATGTGGCTCGTCCTGTGGCGGGGATTGGCTGCTCCCCTGCACGCAGGGAGCGAAGGGCGGCTTCTGCCCGCCATTCCTGCGCAGGCAGGAATCCAGTGGCTTTGCACTCGATGACCCGAAGGCACTGGATCCCGGCTTTCGCCGGGATGACGAGCAAGTTCGGCCACCAATTTTGCCAGTCGCCCCACGCGACCGGCAACGGAAACCTGTTTCCGGCAGCGTTCGATATCATGCAATGCAGCCTTGCAATACCGCTCACGTTCGGTGGCGTAGGATTCTCGGGGTTCACCCCATCGCCAGATTCGAGCCACCGGAGTCAAGCCATGCAGGATTCATTCGCCACCCGCGACACCTTCGAGGCCAACGGCAGGAAGTACAGCTTCGCCAGCCTCGCCAGGCTGGGCCAGCGCTTCGACATCAAGCGCCTGCCCTATTCGATGAAGATCCTGCTGGAGAACCTGTTGCGCCACGAGGACGGCGTCAACGTCACCGCGAAGGAAATCGAGGCGGTGGCGAACTGGGACGCGAAGAAGGAGCCGGACACCGAGATCGCCTTCATGCCCGCGCGCGTGGTGCTGCAGGACTTCACCGGCGTGCCCTGCGTGGTGGACCTGGCCGCGATGCGCGACGCCGTGGTGAAACTGGGCGGCGACGCCACCCAGATCAACCCGCTGGCGCCGGCCGAACTGGTGATCGACCACTCGGTGCAGGTCGACGTGTACGGCTCGGAGTCGGCGCTGGACAAGAACGTCGAGATCGAGTTCGAGCGCAACCAGGAGCGTTACAGCTTCCTGCGCTGGGGCCAGAAGGCGTTCAACAACTTCAAGGTGGTGCCGCCGCGCACCGGCATCGTGCACCAGGTGAACCTGGAGCACCTCGCCCGCGTGGTGTTCACGCATGAGAAAGATGGCGAGAACTGGGCCTACCCGGACACCGTGTTCGGCACCGACTCGCACACCACCATGATCAACGGCGTGGGCGTGCTGGGCTGGGGCGTGGGCGGCATCGAGGCCGAGGCCGCGATGCTGGGCCAGCCTTCGTCGATGCTGATTCCGCAGGTGGTGGGCTTCAGGCTCACCGGCAGGCTCAGCGAGGGCGTCACCGCCACCGACCTGGTGCTCACCGTCACCCAGATGCTGCGCAAGCTGGGCGTGGTGGGCAAGTTCGTGGAGTTCTTCGGCCCGGGCCTGAAACACCTGGCGCTGGCCGATCGCGCCACCATCGGCAACATGGCGCCCGAGTACGGCGCCACCTGCGGCATCTTCCCGGTCGACCAGGAGGCGCTGAACTACCTGCGCCTGTCCGGCCGCAGCGAGGAGCATGTCGCGCTGGTCGAGGCCTATGCCAAGGCGCAGGGCCTGTGGCACGACGAGCACGCGCCGCACCCCGAGTTCACCACCACACTGGAACTCGACCTGGCCGACGTGAAGCCGTCGATGGCCGGCCCGAAGCGTCCGCAGGACCGCGTGCTGCTGGGCGATGTGCGCAAGAGCTTCAAGGATGCAGTCGTCGGCCTCACCGCCTCACGCAAACCGATGGCCACCACGATCGAGCGTTTCGCCGGCGAAGGCGGCGACACCGCGGTGGGCCACGAGGAGAGTGCTTTCGGCGAAGGCGAACATGTCGAGTTGAACGGCGACAAGTTCAAGCTGGGCGACGGTGCCGTGGTGATCGCCGCGATCACCTCCTGCACCAACACCTCCAACCCGGCGGTGATGCTGGGTGCCGGCCTGGTCGCGAAGAAGGCCGCGGCGAAAGGCCTGAAGGCCAAGCCGTGGGTGAAGACCTCGATCGGCCCCGGCTCGCTGGTGGTTTCCGACTACCTTGAAAAGACCGGCCTGCTGAAGGAACTGGAGAAGGTCGGCTTCTACATCGTCGGCTACGGCTGCACCACCTGCATCGGCAATTCCGGCCCGCTGCCGGTCGAGATCAGCAAGGGCATCGCCGACGGCGACCTCGCCGTGGCCTCGGTGCTCTCCGGCAACCGCAACTTCGAGGGCCGCGTGCATCCGGAAGTGAAGATGAACTACCTGGCCTCGCCGCCGCTGGTGGTCGCCTACGCGCTGGCCGGCACGCTGGACATCGACCTGACCAGGGACGCGATCGGCACCGGCAGCGACGGCAAGCCGGTCCATCTCAAGGACATCTGGCCGACCAACCAGGAGATCTCCGACACCATCGCCGGCGCGATCAATCCGGAGATGTTCAAGAAGAACTACGCCGACGTGTTCAAGGGCGACAGCCGCTGGAACCAGATCGCCTCGCCGGACGGCGCGACGTACCAGTGGAACGACTCCACCTACATCAAGAACCCGCCCTACTTCGAGGGCATGACGATGGCGCTGGACAAGGTGGAGGACATCCACGGCGCCCGCGTGCTGGGCCTGTTCGGCGACTCCATCACCACCGACCACATCTCGCCGGCCGGCTCGATCAAGAAGGACAGCCCGGCGGGCCGCTTCCTGATCTCGAAGGGCGTCGAGCCGAAGGACTTCAACTCCTACGGTTCGCGCCGGGGCAACGACGACGTGATGGTGCGCGGCACCTTCGCCAACATCCGCATCAGGAACCAGATGCTGGACGGCGTCGAGGGTGGCTATACCCGGCACGTGCCCTCGGGCGAGCAGATGGCGATCTACGACGCGGCGATGAAGTACAAGCAGGAGAAGACCCCGCTGATCGTGCTCGCCGGCAAGGAGTACGGCACCGGCTCCAGCCGCGACTGGGCGGCCAAGGGCACCCTGCTGCTGGGCGTGAAGGCGGTGATCGCCGAGAGCTTCGAGCGCATCCACCGCTCCAACCTGGTCGGCATGGGCGTGCTGCCGCTGCAGTTCAAGGACGGCGAGAACGCCAGGTCGCTGGGCCTCGACGGCTACGAGAGCTTCGACATCACCGGCCTGGAAGGCGGCGAGGCCAAGGCAGCGAAGGTGGTCGCCACCGGCAAGGACGGCAAGAAGAAGGAGTTCGCCGTGAAGGTGCTGCTGCTCACCCCGAAGGAGCGCGATTTCTTCCGCCACGGCGGCATCCTGCAGTACGTGCTGCGCCAACTGGCGGGCAAGAAAGCCGCCTGAGCGCAAGCGCGACACCGTTGAATCAGGGCCAGCGGTTTTGCCGCGAGCAGGGCGGCCATGGATGGCTGCCCGTTTGATTCCCGCGATCATGGATGATCGCAGAGCGAACGCAGGCCGCGGCTTGCTGCTGTACGCGACCGTATGCTCCAATGCCGGAAGGGGCGTCGCCATCTCCGCACCAGCCTTGGCGGCCAGGATCCAGGAGTCGAGCAAGCACATGAGCAACGAGCGTCCGTGGCTGGACCACTACCCGCAAGGCGTCCCAGCCGAGATCGACCTCCATGCCTACGCCTCGGTGGCCGCCGTGCTGGAAGAAGCCTGCCGGCACTTCCGCGACCGCCCCGCCTTCGCCAACTTCGGCAAGCAGCTCAGCTACGGCCAGATCGACACGCTCAGCCGCCAGTTCGCGGGCTACCTCACCGGCGTGCTCAGGCTCGGCAAGGGCGACCGCATCGCGATCATGATGCCGAACGTGCTGCAGTACCCGATCGCCCTGTTCGGCGCGCTGCGCGCCGGCCTGGTGGTGGTCAACACCAACCCGATGTACACCGCGCGCGAACTGAAGCACCAGCTCGCGGATTCCGGTGCCAAGGCCATCGTGGTGCTGGACAATTTCGCCGCCACGCTGCAGCAGGTGGTAGCCGAGACGGACGTGAAGCACGTCGTCACCACCGGCATCGGCGACCTGCTCGGCTTCCCCAAGGGCGCGCTGGTCAACTTCGTGCTCAAGCACGTCAAGAAGATGGTGCCGGCCTACCGCCTGCCCCAGGCGGTGCGCTTCCGCGACGCGCTGGCCCAGGGCGCCGCGCATCCGCTGCCGGAAGTGGCGCTGGGCCACGGCGACATCGCCTTCCTGCAGTACACCGGCGGCACCACCGGCGTGGCCAAGGGCGCCATGCTCAGCCACGGCAACATGGTGGCGAACATGCTGCAGGCCGGTGCCTGGGTCGGGCAGAACGCAAAGCCGGGCGAGGAAATCATCATCACCGCCCTGCCGCTGTATCACATCTTCTCGTTGTGCGCGAACGGCCTGGTGTTCATGCGGCTGGGCGGGCTCAACTGGCTGGTCACCAACCCGCGCGACATGCCGGGCTTCGTCAAGGAGCTGAAGGCCTCGCGCTTCACCGCGCTGACCGGGGTCAACACCTTGTTCAACGGCCTGCTCAACACGCCGGGCTTCGCCGAATTGGACTTTTCGCGTCTGCATCTGACGCTGGGCGGCGGCATGGCCGTGCAGCGGGCGGTGGCCGAACGCTGGAAGAAAGTCACCGGCTGCCCGCTGGTCGAGGCCTACGGCCTCACCGAAACCTCGCCGGCAGCCTGCATCAACCCGCTCGATCTCAAGGACTACAACGGCTCGATCGGCCTGCCGGTCCCCTCCACCGACGTGGCGATCTGGTCGGAGGACAACCGGCCGCTGCCGGTCGGCGAAGTGGGCGAACTGATGGTGAAGGGCCCGCAGGTGATGCAGGGCTACTGGAACCGCCCCGACGAGACCGCCAATGTGCTCGATGCCGACGGCTGGCTGCACACCGGCGACATCGCGAAGATGGACGAGAACGGCTACTTCTACATCGTCGACCGCAAGAAGGACATGATCCTGGTGTCCGGCTTCAACGTGTACCCGAACGAGGTGGAGGACACGGTGATGCAGCATCCCGGCGTGGCCGAGGTGGCCGCAGTGGGCGTGTCGGACGAGCATTCCGGCGAAGTGGTGAAGCTGTTCGTGGTGCGCAAGGACCCGGGCCTCACCGTCGAGGCGCTCAAGCAGTTCTGCCACGACAACCTCACCGGCTACAAGCGGCCCAGGTTCATCGAGTTCCGCGACGCCCTGCCCAAGAGCAACGTGGGCAAGATCCTGCGCCGCGAGCTGCGCGACGAGAAGAAAGCCGTGGCCGGCGCCCACTGAAACGGCGAAGGCCCCGCTTCATGGCGGGGCCTTCGATTCAACCGGCTGCGTGGAAACGCAATCAGTTCTTCCACGCCTCCAGGATGTCGGCGTAGCCGCCCAGCAGGTTCCACAGCGGCACCTGCTTGTCCTCCGGGATGCACACGTAGGAAAAGCCGACATGATGGTCGGCGACGCGCGCCACCTGTGCCTCCAGGTGGATGTGCAGGTCGTTGCCGAAGATCATGTCCAGCAACCAGGTCTGCCCGACCTCGCCGGCCCAGCCCAGCGGTCGACGCAGCAGCGCACCGGTCGCGGAAATGTCCACCAGTTCGGTGGGATGCGACTCGACGCCGCGACTCATCAGCACGGTCGTCTCGATCTGCATGCGTGCCGGACGCAGGCGTTCGGCTTCCTCGCTGAGATTGTTGTCGTCCTTCGCCATGCCGGGCTCCTTGTTCTGTTGCACCCCCACCGCTCATGCGGTCCCTGCGGATCGACTCGCTCCGCCGTGTCCGCCATCCCGTTCAAGCAAGCCGCGTGCCATTCACCAAATGGCAGCGCTGCACGCCGCTGCAAGCCACTGCTGCCGAGGCAACTGAGCCGAGGCAACTGACGCTTGCTCGCCGTCTCGGACACTCAAGGTCACCTGCACGGCATCCCTCCCGTCCGTGTCGTCGAAGTCGGTCGCATCGGCACGTGCAGCCAAGAATTCCATTGTACGCGCCGGCGGGCGCAGGTTCCCGCTTGCTTCCACCGTCCCGCATGCGCTGGACTTGTTGCCGGCCAGTCGCTACTCTGTATCCCGCGCGTGGTGCCATGGTCAGACGCGGGCCGGCCGTCCCGGCAGCGATGGCACCCACCCGATGCCCCAGGCAGATCGCCCGACTTGTCGGTGACGTTTCCATCGTCACCGCATCGCCTTGTTCCCGCCAGACGCGACCAGCGTCCCGCGCCGGCACTTGGCTGCAATGCCCGCACGCCTGATCGAACCGCGACACGCGGCTTCGTCACGCCGGCAACGACAAGGGGGAACTGGACACTGCCTGCACGGCACCGTGCGAAACCGCTTTACCGAAGCGACGCCTCGACGCCACGATCCGCCCGGGTCCCGACCGGATCGTCCAGCGAGGCAACCGTTTCGCCCATGATGGATCAGTACGCATTGCCGGCCGCCAGGCGGCCCAACGACACGTATCGATGAGCACCGAGCCAGTCGGGCCGCAGAGCCCGGTCGTAGCGCAGGACAACCACGCGGCACATCCCCAGCAGCAGGAAATGCCGCTGGCGATCGTGCGTGGCGAGCCCGTGCTGCAGATGCCGCAGGACCTGTACATCCCGCCGGACGCGCTGGAGGTTTTCCTTGAGGCGTTCGAAGGCCCACTGGACCTGCTGCTGTACCTGATTCGCCGGCAGAACCTGGACATCCTGGACATCCCGATTGCCGAGATCACCCGGCAATACATGGAATACATCGACATGATGCGGGAGACGATGCGGCTGGAACTGGCCGCGGAATACCTGCTGATGGCCGCGATCCTGGGCGAGATCAAGTCGCGCCTGCTGCTGCCCCGGCCGCCTGCCGAGGAAGGCCTGGAGGACGACCCGCGTGCCGAACTGGTGCGCCGCCTGCAGGAGTACGAACGCTTCAAGAAGGCCGCCGAGGACATCGAGGCCCTGCCCCGCATGGAACGCGACACCGCGCCTGCGCAGGCCGACACCGGCGAACGCAACGTGATCAAGCTGCCGCCGCCGCTGGACCTGAAGGAAATGCTGCTGGCGCTGAAGGACGTGCTGCACCGCGCCGAACTGTTCGGCCACCACGCGATCAAGCGCGAGGCGCTCAGCGTGCGCCAGCGCATGGGCGAATTGCTGGGCAAGCTGGAAGGTCATGCCTTCCACCGCTTCGAAACATTGTTCGACGTCGGCGAAGGCCGCCTCGGCGTGGTGGTCACCTTCCTCGCCATGCTGGAGCTGGCCAAGGAAATGCTGATCGAGATCGTGCAGGAAGCTCCGCTGGCGCCGATCTACCTGAAGGCGCGGGTGGAACACGGCGAGGAACCTCTCGCCGACGGGATGGAAGGCGACGGGGCGGATGACCCCGCCGCAGAGGAACGGGCGTTCGAGACACCGGACACCGCCGGCAACGGCACGCACTGAATCGGCACCGGGAACCATGCAGATCGAGCAACTCAAACCCATCGTCGAGGCGGCCCTGCTCGCCGCCAGCCAGCCGATGACCGTCGCCCAGCTCGGTGACCTGTTCGCCGAAACCGACGAAGTCGGCCATGAACAGATCGCGCGCGCCCTGGAAGCGCTCGCCGCCGACTGCGAGGGTCGCGGCGTGGAGCTGAAGGAAGTCGCCTCCGGCTTCCGCTACCAGGTGCGCCAGGACGTGCACCCGTGGATCTCGCGGATGTGGACCGAGAAACCCAGCCGCTACTCGCGTGCCCTGCTGGAAACGCTGGCGCTGATCGCCTACCGCCAGCCGATCACCCGCCCGGAGATCGAGCAGATCCGCGGCGTGGTGGTGTCCAGCAACATCGTCAAGACGCTGGAAGAACGCGAATGGATCCGCGTGGTCGGCTACCGCGACGTGCCCGGCAGGCCGGCGCTGTTCGGCACCACCCGCGCCTTCCTCGACTACTTCAACCTGAAGTCGCTGGACCAGTTGCCGCCGCTGTCCGAAATCCGCGACATGGAAGACCCGCAGATGGGCTTCGAGCAGACCCCGCTGCCGGCCCGCGTCATCAAGGACCTGCCGATCGACCCGGACGAGGAAACGCCGGCCGACGACTTGGCCGCCGCAACCGGCAGCACGGAAACGGACGGGCCCGCGCCTGATCCCGTTGCCACGGGGCACGAAACGCCGGCGGCCCCTGCCGAAACCACCGAGGACGCGGCAACCGCGTCCGATGAATCCGAACCCACCACCACTGCCGACGAGGCAGCGGCCCCCGCGGACGACGTCGACAACGACGACGACGCACAGCATTCCTGAGGAGTACCGCGCATGACTGCGCCGCAGAAATCCATCCTTTCCCTCAAGCGCGCGCCGGTCGGCGACGCCGCACCGCTGGAGGAGCGCCTGCACAAGGTGCTCGCCAACGCCGGCCTCGGCTCGCGCCGCATGCTTGAACAACGCATCCAGGCCGGCGAGATCGAGCTCAACGGCACCCCCGCGACGATCGGCACCAGCGTGCACGCCGGCGACCGCGTGGTGGTCGACGGCAAGCAGTTCGTGGTCGCCACCGACAACCGCGGCGACGCCGAGGTGCTGATCTACCACAAGCCCGAAGGCGTGCTCACCACCCGCGACGACCCCGAAGGCCGCCCCACCGTGTTCGAGCAGCTGCCGCGCCTCAAGGGCGCGCGCTGGGTCGCCGTGGGTCGCCTCGACATCAACACCACCGGCCTGCTGCTGCTCACCACCGACGGCGAGCTGGCCAACGCGCTGATGCATCCGAAGAGCGGCATCGAGCGCGAATACCTCTGCCGCGTGCACGGCGAAGTGCCCGACGAGGTGATCGAAAAGCTCAAGGCCGGCGTGGAACTGGAAGACGGCCCCGCCCGCTTCGACGAGATCGCCGTCATCAGTCGCGGCGGCAGCCACAGCTGGTTCCGCGTGGTGATCCGCGAGGGCCGCAACCGCGAAGTGCGCCGACTGTGGGATTCGCAGGGCTTCCTGGTCAGCCGCCTGAAGCGCATCCGCTATGGCCGCATCGAGCTGCCGCGCACCCTGCGCCGCGATGACTGCGCGCCGCTGGACGAGGAAGCCGTGAAGCAGTTGCGTCAGACCGCCGGCCTCGGCGCGCCGCAGCCCGTGCTCACCCTGAGCCCGGTGCTGCACCAGCGCCGGGCCAACCGCAACGTCACCGAATACCGGCCCGAGAGCGGCTCCACCGGCGGCTGGAGCAGCGGCTACCAGGACGAGGCGCGCGAGCTGCGCGCCTTCGACCGCATCCGCGAGGAACCGCCGCGCGGCCGCCAGAAGCAGCGCCGCCCCGGCCAGGAGGTGAACGGCAACGTGGCACGACCCGAGCGCGCGCCCGGCGCCAATCACCGCAAGAAGAACAAGCGCGGCGTCGCGCCCGGCCAGGAGCTGCCCTCGGTACGCACCTGGTTCGCCGGCGACAACCGCGATGGCGCCGCCCGACCGGCCGGAGGCCAGGGCAAGCGTCGCAGCGGCAAGGCCGGCGGCGCCCACGGCGGCGCGGGCCATGGCGGCTTTGCGCCAGCCAGTCCCTACAGTGGTTTCGGCGGCGGCCATGGCAGCGAAGCGCGCCCCGGCGGCAATCGTCCCGGTGGCCGCGGCCGGCCGCAGGGCCAGGGCGGCAACCGTCCGGCCCACGGCGGCAACCGTCCCGGCGGCAACCGCCCGCACGGACGCGGCGGCAACCGTTCCGGCAACCGATGATCCGCATCTACCACAACCACCGCTGCAGCAAGTCGCGCGCCACCCTGGCGCTGCTGGAAGGCCGCGAGGTCGAGGTGGTGGACTACCTCGACGCGCCGCCCGACGCCGATGAGCTGAAACAGCTGCTCAAGCTGCTCGGCATTCCCGCCCGGCAGCTGCTGCGCAGCGGCGAAGCCGTCTACAGGGAACTCGGCCTTGCCGATCCCGCGCTGGACGAGGATGCCCTGATCGCCGCGATGGTCGCCCACCCGATCCTGATCGAGCGCCCCATCGTGGTCGCCAACGGCAAGGCCATGATCGGGCGGCCGCCCGAGGCCGTACTGGCCATACTCTGAAAAACGGAGTCAGGCGTCCGGGATCAGCGTGAATCCGTCGGCATCCATCCACGCCGGGAAGCGCTCGCGATGGGCGAGCAGCGGCGCGGGATCGAGGGTGAGCGTGGCGACCTGCTCCAGCGCACCACACTCCACCAGCGCCTCGCCCACCGGGTCGAGCACCGCGCTGTCGCCGGCGTAGGGCAGCTCGTTGCCGTCCACGCCCACGCGGTTCACGCCGATCACGCAGGCCAGGTTCTCGATGGCGCGGGCGCGCAGCAGGGTGCGCCAGGGCTGGCGGCGCGGCGCGGGCCAGTTCGCCACGAAGATGGCGAGGTCATAGTCCATGCCGCCCGCGGCGCTGGCCAGCCGGCGGTTGCGCAGCCACACCGGGAAGCGCAGGTCGTAGCAGACCTGGGGCAGGATGCGCCATCCCTTCAGCTCCACGATCAGGCGCTTGTCGCCACCGCCGTAGCGGGTGTGCTCGCCGGCCATGCGGAACAGGTGGCGCTTGTCGTACTGCTCGAACGCGCCGTCCGGACGCATCCACAGCAGGCGGTTGTAGACGGTGTCGCCCTCGCGGATCGCCAGGCTGCCGCAGATCACGGCATCCACCTCGGCGGCCAGCGCGCGCAGCCAGGCCACGCCCTCGCCATCCATGCTGTCGGCGCTGGCGCCGGTGTCGTTGCTGAAGCCGGAGAGGAAGGTTTCCGGCAACACGACCAGGTCGCTGCCGCGCGCGCGGCGCACCAGCGCGCCGTAGTAGTCGCGGTTGGCCGGCGCGTCGTGCCAGCGGGTGGCGCCCTGCACCAGCGAAACGGTCAAGGGCTGCAGGCTCACAGCTTGCACAACCGCTCGGCGGCCGCCTCCATGGTGGCGTCGCTCTTGGCGAAGCACAGGCGCAGCAGGCGCGTGCCCGGCGCGGCTTCGCAGAACGGCGTCAGCGGGATCGCCGCCACCCCGCCCTGCTCCACCAGCCAGCGACTGAAGGCCAGGTCGTCCTCGTCGCGGATGGCCGAGTAGTCCACCAACTGGAAGTAACCGCCCGGCACGTCGAGCAGCTTGAAGCGCGACGGCGCCAGCAGCGCGCGGAAACGGTCGCGCTTGGCCTGGTAGAACGCGGGCAGCTCCAGGTAGTGCTGCGGGTCGCTGGCGAGGAACTCGGCGAACGCCGCCTGCGCGGGATGGAAGCTGCAGAACGTGAGGTACTGGTGCACCTTGCGGAATTCCGCCGTGAGCGCCTTCGGCGCCACCGCGTAGCCCAGTTTCCAGCCGGTGCAGTGGTAGGTCTTGCCGAAGGAGGAGATCACGATGCTGCGCGCGGCCAGCTCCGGGTGGCGCAGCACGCTTTCGTGCTGCCGGCCGTCGTAGATGATGTGCTCGTAGACTTCGTCGGACAGCACCACGATGCCGCTGTCGCGCACGATCGACGCCAGCTCTTCGAGATCGGCCGCCGACAGCACCGCGCCGGAAGGGTTGTGCGGGCTGTTGATGAGGATCATGCGCGTGCGCGGCGTCACCGCATCGCGCACGCGCTGCCAGTCCACCGCGAAGCTCGGCGCGACCAGCGGGATGTGCACCGCCTTCGCACCCTGCAGCTCGATCGCCGGCTCGTAGCTGTCATAGGCGGGATCGAACACGATCACTTCCTCGCCCGCGCGCACCACGGATGCGATGGCGGCGAACAGCGCTTCGGTGGCGCCGGAGGTGACGGTGATCTCGGCGTCCACGTCGGGGCGGTGGCCGTACATGCGCGCGGTCTTGGCCGCGATCTGCTCGCGCAACGGCGCGGTGCCGTGCATCGGCGCGTACTGGTTGCGGCCCTCGTTCATTGCGCGCGTGAGCGCGTCACGCAGGCCTTGCGGCGGCTCGAAATCGGGGAAGCCCTGCCCCAGGTTCACCGCCTTGTGCTCCAGCGCGAGCTGGCTCATCACGCTGAAAATGGTGGTACCGACCTTGGGGAGCTTGGTGTCGATCTTCATCGCGTTGCCATATGGAAGTCCAAACGAAAGCGTAGCATGCGTCAGAGGCTCGGCAATGCCCGGGTCTTGCACTCTTCCTGCGTGCGCAAGGCGGCCTCGGGCAGGCGTTCGGCGAGGAAGTCCACCAGGGCGCGCACGCTCGGCAGCATGCCGCGGCGGCTGGGGTAGATGAAGTGCATGGTGCCTTCCGGCGCACTCCATCCCGGCAGCAGCACTTCCAGTTCGCCGCGGGTCACCGCCGGTGCGCAGACGAACTCCGGCAGCAGGGTCACGCCGATGCCGCGGCGCGCCGCATCCAGCAGCAAGGCGAAGTCGCCGCAGATCAACCGTGCGTTCACTTCCACGCTGACCCGCTCGCCCGCCGTGTCGATCAGTTCCCAGGTCTGCGGGCCTTCGTGCTCCTGCATCGACAGCGCCGGCAGCTTTGCCAGCTCGTCGGGATGCTGCGGCCGCCCCAGCGCATCGAGCAGCGCGGGATTGGCCACTGGCAGCACGCGCGACTGGCCGAAGCTGCGCACCACCATGTTGGCATCGGTGTCCAGCTTGCTGCGCACGCGGATCGCCAGGTCGTAGCCCTCGCCGAGCAGGTCCACGCGGCGGTTGCTGGACAGTACCCGCACCTGCAGCTTGGGGTACTTCGCGAGAAAGTCAGGCAACACGTGCGCCAGGACGGTCTGGGTGAGCGACACCGGGCAGCTCAGGCGCACCACGCCGCGCGGTTCGGCGCGCAGCTCGTCCACCGCGTCCTGCGCCGCGCGCGCCTCCTCCAGCACCGCGCGGCAATGCGCGTAGAAACGCTCGCCCACCTCGGTGACCACGAAGCGGCGGGTGGTCCGCTGCAGCAGGCGCACGCCGAGGCGGTCCTCCAGCTGCGCCACCCGCTTGCTGAGTCGCGACTTGGGCACGCCCAGCGCTCGCCCCGCCGCGGAAAAGCCGCCGTGTTCCACCACCGCAGCAAAGAAGTACAGGTCGTTGAGATCCTGCAGCGCGCCGATCAACTGCGCCATGGCCGTTTCCCTTTCCGAACAAATAGTTCGATTTTTGCCGGTTTATCGCCGAATTGTTCCAGATATATCTTGATCGTGTCGCCGGCCATGCCGGCCAGATCACCATCGGGAAGCCGCCATGAAGCTCTTGCGCATCGATTCCGGCGCGCTGGGCAACCATTCGGTTTCGCGCCAGCTTTCCGCGGAGATCGTCGCCGAACTGCAGCGCCTGCACCACGGCGGCGAGATGCCGGAGGAATTCCTTGCCGCCGACATCGTGGTGATCGGCGCACCAATGTACAACCTCAGCATCTCCAGCCAGCTCAAGGCTTGGCCGGATCGGATCGCGGTGGCGGGCAAGACCCTCCGCTATGGCCCCAACGGCTCCGAGGGCCTGGCCGGAGGCAAGCGGGTGATCGTGGCCTCCAGCCGCGGCGGCGGCGGCATGCACGCAACAGCCCCGTGGACTTCCAGGAGCCCTCCCTGTGCGCCCTGCTTGGCTTCCTGGGCATCGACCAGGTCGAGTTCGTGCGCGCCGAAGGCGTCAACATCGGCACCGGACACAAGGCGGGCGCGCAGGCCGCCGCGCACCAGGCCCTCCACGCGCCGGCAGCGCTCGCGAAGGCCGCCTGAGCCACCTGCCGACACGAAAGCGGACTCCCCGCAAGGCCAGCCACTGCGCTGGCCTTGCGCGTTTGCGCATCCCGCGGGCACCACTGCCATCAGTCATGTTGCCAAAACCGATCGAAGCGCTTGACGGCCTAAGCTTTAGTGTTATAGTTCACTACAACACCGGTCCACGAGCTCACCAGAGGAGGGCTGCCATGAACGCGAAGCACGAGTCCAGCACGAACCATCCTGCCGTCGTCGCCGACGACGTCTTCGTCTCCACCCTGATTCCGGCCCGCCGCTGGATCGCTTCTGCCGCAGCCCTGGTGATGACCAGCCTGACCCTGGCGCTGGTGAACCTGCCGGTCCGCACGCCCGAGGTCGCCTGGATCAACGGCATCCACGTGACCAACCTGGCTCCGGTCGTGGTCACGCCCACGACGGCCGAGCTGAAGGCTGCGGCCCTGCTGGAACATGCCGTGGTGGGCGTCGTCACCCTGCCCGATGGCGGCCGTGCCGCGCAGCTCGGGGCGCAGTTGGCCATGCCCTACTATTCGTTCGGCACCACGACGGCCGGCATCGCCAGCAGCAAGGAATAATCCATGACCATCACCTGGAACGACAGCATCCCGATCTATCGCCAACTGCATCAACGCGTGGTGGCGATGATCCTGGATGGCGCCTTGAACGAGGGCGACCCGCTGCCGTCGGTGCGCCAGGTGGCCGCGGATTTCCAGATCAATCCGCTGACCGTTTCAAAGGCGTACCAGGAGCTGGTCGATGAACGCTTGGTTGAGAAAAGGAGGGGCCTGGGCATGTTTGTGATCGAAGGAGCGCGCGAAGAACTGCTGAAATCCGAGCGTGAACGTTTCCTGCGCGAGGAGTGGCCCGCGCTGTACGCCCGCCTGCAACGGCTGGGCCTGGACCTGAAGACCCTGCTGCGCGAGACGCAGGCCGACCCGGAGAAGCCCGCATGAACGCCGTCGTCGCCGCCAGCAACCTGAGCAAGCGCTACAAGAACGCCGCCGCGCTGGACAATGCCAGCTTCCGCATCGAGGCCGGCCGCATCGTGGGCCTGATCGGCCCGAACGGCGCGGGCAAGACCACCGCGCTGAAAGCCATCCTCGGCCTCACCGACTTCCAGGGCGAGCTCAGCGTGCTGGGCCTCGACCCGCGCAAACAGCGCGGCAAGCTGATGGAGCAGGTCTGCTTCATCGCCGACGTGGCCGTGCTGCCGCGATGGATCCGGGTGCGCGAGGCGGTCGACTTCGTCGCCAACACGCATCCGCGCTTCGACCGCAAGAAGTGCGAGGCCTTCCTGGCCCGTACCAAGCTCACCCCCAACCAGCGCGTCAAGCAGATGTCCAAGGGCATGATCGTGCAGCTGCACCTGGCCCTGGTGATGGCGATCGACGCGCGCCTGCTGGTGCTGGACGAACCCACCCTGGGCCTGGACATCCTCTACCGCAAGCAGTTCTACCAGAGCCTGCTGGAGGACTACTTCGACGAGAACAAGACCATCATCGTCACCACCCACCAGGTGGAGGAAGTCGAGCACATCCTCACCGACCTGATGTTCATCCGCGACGGCCGCATCGTGCTGGACGCCGACATGGACGCCGTGGGCGAACGCTTCGCCGAGGTGATGGTGGGCGCCGACAAGGCCGCCGAAGCCCGCCAACTCAAGCCGCTCGACGAGCGCCAGGTATTCGGCAAGAGCATCTTCCTGTTCGACGGCGCCGACCGCGCGCGGCTGGAGGCACTGGGCGAGATCCGCCGCCCCTCCGTCAGCGACCTGTTCGTCGCCACCATGAAAGGAACCTACGCATGAAAACCCCGGTTCTAAACGAAATGTATTGGCTGGTGAAACGCGAATTCTGGGAACATCGCGGCGGCTTCCTGTGGGCGCCGGTGATTACCGGCGGCGTATTCCTGCTGCTGAACCTGATGGGCATCATCGCCGGCGAGGTGATCGGCGCGCAGCACGGCATGCACTTCATGTTCAACGACCAGATCCACCTTCTCGACCACACGCTGAGCGCGGACGATGCGGCCAGGGCCGGCGCGCTGATGGACATGGTGATGTACTCGACCTCGTTCATCATCAGCATCGTGCTGGGCTTCGTGGTGTTCTTCTACTGCCTCGGCGCCCTGTACGACGACCGCCGCGACCGCAGCCTGCTGTTCTGGAAGTCGCTGCCGCTGTCGGATTCCGCCACCGTGCTCTCCAAGGTCGTGGCCGGTACCGTGCTGGCACCAGTGATCGCAATGATCTGTGGCGTGATCACCGGCATCGGGATGCTGCTGCTGTTCGTCATCGCACTGTCCTTCCACGGCGTCGGCGCCTGGCATCTGCTGGTCTACGCGCATCCGTTCCGGGTCGTCGCCAATCTGGTCGGCACCATTCCGCTGTACGCACTGTGGGCGTTGCCGAGCACGGGTTGGTTGCTGCTTTGCTCCGCCTGGGCGCGCAGCAAGCCGTTCCTGTGGGCCGCGGTACTACCGCTGGCGGTAGGCATGATGCTGGGCTGGTTCAACCTGCTGGGCACCCGCGTAGTGGGCAGCGGCTGGTACTGGGGCGACGTGTGCGGCCGCATCCTGCTCAGCGTGTTCCCGGGCAGCTGGCTGGGTGCCGGCAACTACCAGAACGTGAGCAGTGGCACAGAGCATGCACTGGATGCCCTGAACCTCGGCAACGCCTACGGCGTGATGACCACACCAAGCTTCTGGATCGGCGCGGTCGCCGGCCTCGCCCTGCTCGCCGGAGCAATCTGGTTCCGCCGCTGGCGCGACGACGCCTGATATCCCAACGAACTCACACGGGGAGACACATGATGAAAAGCACCGTGACCACCGGCAGCATCCTTGCGCTGGCCCTGCTGTTGCCGCTGGCGGCCTGCAGCCAATCGACCGGCAACAGCTCCAGCAGCGACGTGGGGCAGGCCGTGAAGGAAGCACAGCAGCAGAGTTCCTCTTCGGCCATCGCCACGGAAGTCCAGAAAGGCATCGACCAGGCCAAGCAGGAACTGCTCACGCAGGACATCGATGTCGGCAGCGTGCACATCAACGGCGATGGCCTGCACGACGACGACAGCGGCAAACTGCCGAAAGCCGTCATCACCCCGCAAGGCAACCTGGTGATCGCCGGCAAGCCGGTGGATGCCACGCCCGGGCAGCACGCCTTGCTGGTGGACTACCGCCAGCAGATCATCGGCATCGCCGACGCCGGCATGGACATAGGCGCCACGGGCGCCGACCTCGGCGTGAGCGCGGCGAAGGAAGCGATCTTCGGCGCGCTCACCGGCAAGAGCGACAAGGAGATCGAAGCCAGCATCAAGCCGCAGACCGACAAGATCGAGGCCGCCGCCATGCGCCTGTGCAAGCGCATGCCCGACCTGCTCGCCTCGCAGCAGAAACTCGCCGCCGCCATGCCCGTGTTCAAGCCCTACGCCACGATGACGCAGAAGGACGTGGACGACTGCGGCAAGGACATCGATCATAACGGCAAGAAAGGTCTTGCCGTGTTCTCCGACTGACCCCGCCGCAGGCGCCGACGCGTCCTTCAACCAGTACAGGAGCCGCCATGAAAGCCACTGTCCGACCGCTGCTTGCCGCCGCGCTGGCATGCACCCTCGCCGCCTGCCAGATACCCGACACCACCATGGAAAACGGTGCGATCAAGCTGTACGGGGATGTGGTGGTGCTGCATGTCGACGGCGCACCGGAGGCGGACATCGCCTCCGACGGCGGGTTCACGGTCGATGACAAGCCCGTGGCGATCACGCCCGCCGATCGCGCCCTGCTGGTGCAGTACAACCGCAGCGTGCGCAACGTGCGCAAGACCGGCATGGCCATGGGCAAGGCCGGCATCGAGACGGCGGCCAAGGCCATCGCCGCGAAGGCTTCGTCCACGCCGGACAGGGCCGACGCGGCGGCGAAGGCCGGTGCCGGGCAACTGCAGGATCTGAGCCTGGGCATCTGCAAGGACACCGCCGCCATCAAGGCCGCGCAGGACCAGCTCGCGACGCAGCTTGCGGCGTTCAAGCCCTATGCGTCCATCGTCAGCGCCGCCAGCGTGACGGATTGCGAAGACGACGCGAAGAGCTGAGCCATGCCTTTCCCCCTCTCCCCTCCGGGAGGGGAGAGGGGTGAGGGGACAAGCTGGCGATGCCGGGACCACGAAGCGCGCTTCCGTTGCACGCTGTCGCGAGTCCCACCCTCACCTCAATCCTCTCCCCGGAGGGAAGAGGAAACGGAGGAAAAGTCACTCCCCGTGGATGCCGCCCCTGGTCAATGCCAGCGGATCGAGCAGCTTCTGCAGATCGGCCTTCGACAGGCCGGTGGTTTCCAGCGCCACGTCCATGATCGGGCGATGCTGCTTGTACGCCTGCTTGGCGGTAGCCGCGCCCTTTTCGTAGCCGATCACGGGATTGAGCGCGGTGACCAGGATCGGGTTCAGCGCCAGCGCCTGCCCCACCCGCGCCTTGTTCACCACGAAGCCGGCGATGGCCTTGTCGGCGAGCAGGCGCGAGACATTGGCGAGGATGCCCAGGGATTCGAGCAGGTTGTAGGCGATCAGCGGCAGCATCACGTTGAGCTGGAAGTTGCCGGACTGGCCGGCGATGGCGATGGCTGCGTCGTTGCCGATCACCTGCGCAGCCACCATCGCGGCGGCTTCGGGGATCACCGGGTTCACCTTGCCCGGCATGATCGAGGAGCCGGGCTGCAGCGCGGGCAGCTCGATCTCGCCCAGGCCAGCCAGCGGACCGGAGTTCATCCAGCGCAAGTCGTTGGCGATCTTCATCAGCGCCACCGCCAGCGCTTTCAGCTGACCGGACAGCTCCACCGCATCGTCCTGCGCGGCCATGCCCTCGAACGGGTTTTCCATCGCCTCGAAGCGCACGCCGGTGAGCTTCTTCAGCTCCCTTGCCACCGCCGCGCCGAACTTTGGATCGGCATTGATGCCGGTGCCCACCGCGGTGCCACCCTGTGGCAGGCGGCGCATGCGCTTCAGTGCATCCTCGATGCGCGCGATGGCCGTGCCGACCTGGGCGGCCCAGCCGGACAGCTCCTGGCCGAAGGTCACCGGCATCGCGTCCATCAGGTGGGTGCGGCCGGTCTTGGCCACGTTCTTCAACTGGCGCGCGCGTTGCCCGATGGCCTTCTTCAGGTGCCTCAGCGCCGGCAGCAGCTGCTCGTGCGCCACCAGGCTGGCGCTGACGTGGATCGCGGTGGGGATCACGTCGTTCGAGCTCTGCCCGTAGTTGACGTGGTCGTTCGGGTGCACCCTGGCGCCGGCGCGCGCGGCGAGGTGGGCGATCACCTCGTTCGCGTTCATGTTGGTGCTGGTGCCCGAGCCGGTCTGGAACACGTCGATGGGGAATTGCGCGTCGTGTTCACCGCCCGCCACGGCCAGCGCGGCCCTGCGGATCGCCGCGGCCTGGCCCTTCTTCAGGTAGCCCAGCCCGAGGTTCGCCTCGGCCGCGGCGGCCTTGATCAGGCCCAGCGCGCGGATGAACTCGCGCGGCAGGCGCAGGCCGGAGATCGGGAAGTTGTCGATCGCGCGCTGGGTCTGCGCGCCGTACAGCGCGTCGGCGGGCACCTGCAGCTCGCCCATGCTGTCGTGTTCGATGCGGAAGCTGGTCATGGTGGGTTCTCGCGGGAATGGATTGTGTGCTCGTCATCCCGGCGAAGGCCGGGATCCAGTCTGGTTACTCGTGCGTAGCACTCAAAACCTGTTTCGTGTGCTGCGCACGCACACTTGACTGGATCCCGGCCTTCGCCGGGATGACAACCGAAAGCCACTATAGGCCGGCAGGCATCGCGCCGCCGTCAATGTAAAATGGCGGTTTCCCCGCGCCGGAACGCCCCGATGTCCAACCACGCCCTCACCGCCCTGTCGCCGCTGGACGGCCGTTATGCCGGCAAGGTCGAGCCGCTGCGCCCGATCTTCAGCGAGTTCGGCCTGATGCACCGCCGTGTGCAGGTGGAGATCGAGTGGCTGCTGGCGCTGGCCGCCGCGCCGGGCATCGCCGAGCTGCCGCCGTTCACGGCCGCGCAGGTGACGCAGTTGCGCGCCATCGCCAGCGGTTTCGGCGTCGAGGATGGTGCGCGCATCAAGGCGATCGAAGCCACCACCAACCACGACGTGAAGGCGGTGGAGTACTTCATCAAGGAACGCATCGGCACGGACCCCGCCTTGGCGCAGGCCAGGGAGTTCGTGCACTTCGCCTGCACCAGCGAGGACATCAACAACCTCTCCTACGCGCTGATGCTGCGCGACGCACGCGAGCAGGTGCTGCTGCCGGCCTTCGACGGCATCATCGCCAGGCTGCGCGAACTGGCGCATGCCAACGCCGGCCTGCCGATGCTCTCGCGCACCCATGGCCAGACCGCCTCCCCCAGCACCCTGGGCAAGGAACTGGCGAACGTGGTGGCGCGCCTCGAACGCCAGCGCAGGCAGCTGGCCGCACTGGAAGTCCCCGGCAAGATCAACGGCGCGGTGGGCAACTACAACGCGCATGCCGTCACCTACCCGGAAATCGACTGGCGCGCGTTCTCGCAGCGCTTCGTGGAAAGCCTGGGGCTGGACTACAACCCGTACACCACGCAGATCGAGCCGCACGACGGCGTGGCCGAATACTGCGACGCCGTGCGCCGCGCCAACACCATCCTGATCGACCTGGCGCGCGACGTGTGGGGTTACATCTCGCTGGGCTATTTCAAGCAGAAGCTCAAGGAGGGCGAGGTCGGCTCCTCCACCATGCCGCACAAGGTCAACCCGATCGACTTCGAGAACGCCGAGGGCAACTTCGGCCTCGCCAATGCGCTGCTCGGGCATTTCGCCGAAAAACTGCCGATCAGCCGCTGGCAGCGCGACCTCACCGATTCCACCGTGCTGCGCGCGCTGGGCACCGCCTTCGGCCACACCCTGGTGGCGCTGGAGTCGCTGCAGAAAGGCCTGGGCAAGCTCACCGTCAACGCCGACCGCCTCGCCGCCGACCTCGACGCCAGCTGGGAAGTGCTGGCCGAGGCCGTGCAGACCGTGATGCGCCGCTACGGCCTGCCGCAACCCTACGAACAGCTCAAGGCGCTGACCCGCGGCCAGGGCATCACGAAGGAATCCATGCGCGGATTCATCGGCCAGCTGGAGCTTCCCGCCGAGGCGAGGCAGCGGCTCCTCGACCTCGCGCCGGGCGGCTACGTCGGTCTCGCCGAAACGCTGGCGAAGGACATCTGACCTGCTCTCACTGCCGGTTCCTGTGGGAGCGACTCCCACGGGAGATCGGGCTGTTCACCGCAGGCATCAACCCGGCTTCGGGAAGTACACCACGCCCGGCAGCTTCTCGAAGTGCGCATCGCAAGTCAGCAGATCGGCGCCTTGTTCCTGCGCCGTCGCATAGACAATGGCATCGGCTGTGGCCAGTTTGTACTGGCGATGAAGTTCCGCCGCCAGCAACGCGATGCGCGTGTCCAGCGACACGACAACGCATTTCTGCGTATAGGCGATGACTTGGTCGGCACGGTCGTCACCCAACTCACGCACCAGCCACTTGGAAAGTTCCAGTTGCACCATCGTCGGCACGACGCATTGTTCCATGTCCGGAAATGCGTTGCCCAGCTTCCTGCCGAGCGCGCCGCCAATCAGCCACTCGATCCAGGCCGACGTATCCACCACGCGCATCAATAACGGTCCTTGCGATCACGATAGCCATCCTTACTGGCTCCCTTGGCGATACCCGCGAGCTGCTTCAGCTCAGGCACCGGCATCACCAGCACCCCGCTGCCCTTGGGGATGAACACGAACTCCTGTCCCGCCTCCCATTGCTGTTCCTCACGGACGGCCTTGGGAATGGAGATCTGGAATTTGCTGGAAAGTGTGGCAGTGGCAGCCATGATCGTACCTGCAACCTATCGATGAAGCTTTAGTAAGAATACGACTCCGGGCCGGCACCTGCAAGTTGCCAATTCCGGCGAAAGCCGGGTTTTCAGCTGATAAACGTCTGGTCATCCAGTCGGGCGACTCGCGCACAGCACGCAAAATCTGCTTCGTGTGCTTCGCATGCTTGCTTCACTGGGTTCCGGCCTTCGCTGGAATGACGAACAAATGACGGGCCACGCGTCCCCACGCGGCCCGTTGCACATCAGGCGTGGGGCTTCCTCCCCTGCCGTTCCGCCTCCAACGCCTCGCGCACCGCCGGGCGTTCGCCCACGCGCTTCTGGAAGGCCAGCAGCGCCTGGAAGGCCGACAGGTCCAGCTCCACGTGCTTCGCCCAGTTCGTCACGGTGAACAGGTAGGCGTCGGCCACGGTGAACTTGTCGCCCAGCAGGAACGGCTGCTTCGCCAGCACGTTCTCGATGAACTGGTAGCGGCGCTTCAGGTATTCCTTGCGCTCGGCGCGGGTGGCCTCGGGCGTCTCGGGCTTGAACAGCGGGCTGTAGCTCTTGTGGATCTCCGAGTTGATGTAGCCCAGCATCTCCTGCAGGTGGTAGCGCGGCAGCGTGCCGTTGGCGGGGGCGAGGCCGCTGTCGGGCTTCTGGTCGGCCAGGTACTGCACGATGGCCGGGCCTTCGGTCAGCACTTCGCCGCTGTCCAGCTCCAGCACCGGCACGTAGCCCTTGGGGTTGACCAGCCAGAAATCCGCCCCGCTCTCGGTGCGCTTGGCCTTGCCGTCGACCTTCTCCAGCTGCAGGTCGATGCCGGCTTCCAGCGCCACGATGTGCGGCGAAAGCGAACAGGCGCCGGGGGAGTAATAGAGCTTCATTGCGATGACTCCATGATGGGGGACGGGAAAACGGGCGTACGCCGTCGAAACCGCGTGCCCGGGCTCCGCATGCTACGCCGTCATGGATACCATGGGCCTACCCGTCAGCCGCAGAATGCGGTAACCCCGCGGTTACCATCGCGCACGCCAGCATCGAGCCATTCCATGGGCCTACCCGTACGCAAGAGCAGGATCGCGCCGCCGCCGGCCTGCCCGCTCACCGAAAGCCTGGCGCTGCTGCGCGGTGCCTGGGCGCCCAACGTGGTCTGGTGCCTCAGCGGCGAACCGCGCCGCTTCGGCGAGCTGCGCCACGACATCCCGCGCATCTCCGCCCGCGTGCTCAGCGCACGGCTGCGCGAGCTGGAATCGCGCGGACTGGTGTCGCGCCGCCCACTCGACACCTCCCCACCTTCGGCCGAATACGCGCTCACCGAACTGGGCCGCGAGTTGCTGCCGGCGATCAATGCGCTGGTGCGGGTGGGACAGAAGCTGGTTGCGGAGTGGGGGAGCTTACGCCATCACTCCACCTCATCCGACCCCTCGTTCACCCCCTCAAAGAGGAACGTGGACAGGTAGCGCTCGCCGGTATCCGGCAGCATCGCCAACAGTACCGACCCTTCGGGTGCAGTCCTGGCCACGTCGAGCGCGGCGGCCAGCGTGGCGCCCGAGGAGATGCCGGTGAAGATGCCTTCCTGCTGCGCCAGTGCGCGTGAGGTGTCGCGGGCCACGGTGTCGTCCACCGTCACCAGCTGGTCGACCACCTTGCGGTTGAGCACGGCGGGCACGAAGTCGGGGGTCCAGCCCTGGATCTTGTGCGGCTGCCATTCCTTGCCGCCGAGCAGCGAGGCGCCCGCCGGCTCGGTGGCGATCACCTTCACTTCCGGCCGCGCCACCTTGAGCACCTCGCCCACGCCGGTGAGAGTGCCGCCGGTGCCCCAGCCGCTGACGAAGTAGTCGAGGCGGCGGCCGGCGAAGTCGCGCAGGATTTCCGGCGCGGTGGTCTGGCGGTGCCAGGCCGGGTTGGCCGGGTTCTCGAACTGGCGGGCGAGGAACCAGCCGTGCTTGCGCGCCAGCTCTTCCGCCACCTGCACCATGCCGGTGCCGCGCGCGGCGCCGGGGGTGAGCAGCACCTTGCCGCCGTAGGCGCGGATCAGCTTGCGCCGTTCGACCGAGAAGGTCTCGCTCATCACCGCCACGAACGGATAGCCGCGCGCCGCGCACACCGCCGCCAGCGCCACGCCGGTGTTGCCCGAGGTGGCCTCGATTACCGTCTGGCCGGGCTTGAGCGTGCCGCGCTGCTCGGCGTCGAGGATGATCGCCAGCGCGAGGCGGTCCTTCACCGAGCCCGCGGGGTTGAACGCCTCCACCTTCACGTACAGCTCCACGTGCTTCGGGGCGAGGCGGTGCAGGCGGACGATGGGCGTGTTGCCGATGGTGTCGAGGATGCTGTCGTGGATCATGGGTGCTCCCCTGCCAGGAATAAGGATGGAAACGTCCGGCCATGCTGCACCTGGACATGCAAGGTTTTCGTCAAGCGCGGCGGCGCAGGCGTGCGGCAGCCTCCCGCGAGGGCCGCGGTGGCTCGAGCTGCCGCACCGTGGCGACGGTTTCGCCCAGCGGCGGCGCACCGAACCAGGCCAGGCGCTCGGCCAGCGCGGCCACCTCGCCCAGGATCAGCAGCGCGGGCGAGCGCACTGCGTGTGCGGCGGCGCGCCCGGGCAGGTCGGCCAGGGTACCGGTGACCACGCGCTGGTTGGCGCGCGTGCCGTTCTCGACCAGGGCGAACGGGGTGGAGGGTGCGCGTCCCTGCGCGAGCAGCTGCTCCTGCAAACTTTCGAGTCCGGCCACGCCCATGTACACCGCCAGGGTCTGCCGCTCCTGCGCCAGCGCGCGCCAGTCCAGCGTGTCCAGCGAATCGCGGCAGTGCGCGGTGACGAAGCGCACCGACTGCGCGTGGCCGCGGTGGGTCAGCGGCACGCCGGCATGCGCGGCGCAGGCCAGCGCGGCGGTGATGCCGGGCACCACTTCGTAGGGAATGCCGTGGTCGCGCAGGAATTCCAGCTCCTCGCCACCGCGGCCGAACACGAAGGGGTCGCCGCCCTTCAGGCGCACCACGCGGCGCCCCGCCCGCGCGTGTCCGAGCAGCAGCGCGTGGATCTCGTCCTGGGTGGCGTGATGGTTGCCGGCCTGTTTGCCCACCTCGATGCGCTCGGCGTCGCGGCGCGCCAATTCCAGCACCTCGGTGCTGACCAGGCGGTCGTGCAGGATCACGTCGGCCTCGTTCAGCGCGCGCAGGCCGCGCAGGGTCAGCAGGCCCGGATCGCCGGGGCCTGCGCCCACCAGCACCACCGAACCCGTGGCCGCGACGGTCGCCGTCCGCAGGGCCTGTTCGGCCAGGGCGGCGGCCTCTTCCGGCCGGCCACTGCGCAGCAGCGCGGCCACCCGGCCGTTGAACAGATTCGTGTAGAAACGCCGGCGCGCCGCGAGATCGGGGTGCCGGCGCCGGATGCGCTGGCGCAGCCGCGCCGCCAGCGTCGCCAGCGGGCCCAGCGAGTGGTCGAGCAGGGTTTCCAGCCGTTCGCGCACGAGGCGGGCCAGCATCGGTGCCGCGCCGCCGCTGGAGATCGCCACCACCAGCGGCGCGCGATCGATCACCGCCGGCACGTGGAAGCTGGACAGTTCCGCATCGTCCACCACGTTGACGAACACGCGCTGCAGGCCGGCCAGTTCGGCGACGCGGGCATTCAGCGCGCGGTCGCCGGTGGCCGCCACCACCAGCCACACGTGGTCCAGCCAGCCCGGCGCGAACCCGCCGGCGCGATGCGCGATGCGCCCCTGCCGCGCCCAGCGCTGCAGCAGCGGCGTCAGCTCCGGCGCACCCACGGTCACCTGCGCGCCCGCCGCCAGCAGGGCCGCGGCCTTGCGCTCGGCCACGGCGCCGCCGCCCACCACCAGCACGGCGCGACGGGAGAGATCGGCGAACAACGGATACAGCTTCATGCGGGGATTCGATGACATGGCCCTGGAACGAGCCACGCTAAGCAGTGCGTCTTGCCTGCGGAAATGACGATCGTGCCGGCACATATGCCGGTGCGGCATGAACTCCCTCGCATGGCGCTGCCCTGCCTCCGTGTGCGCCGGGCCCGGCTTGCGCCAGCCGGCGCACGCGGGGAAGCGCCAGGGTTGGCGCCGGCCTTGAGGAGCGGGCAAGTCGAAGCGTGCAACCCGGCCCCTTCGGCCGCGGCGAACGGCACGTGAGAGCACGGCCATCCTTCGGATCACTTTGTTTATGAACGTTTATACGTATAGACGTCCGAACAAAAATGCATATACACTCGACCGCATGGTCACCATCCATGCCGAACCCAGCCCATCCAGCGACCGCCTCACGCGGACCCGGACGACGCGATGTATGCGTGCGCAATCCCTTGCCGCGCCGCACCCGCCGCCATCGCCCCGACTCCCTGGATCGCCATGACCCTGACCCAGCTGCGCTACCTCGTCGCCATCGCCGACTGCCGCCTCAACATCACCGCCGCCGCCGAGCACGTGCATGCCACCCAGCCCGGGGTGAGCAAGCAGCTCAAGCAGCTGGAGGACGAACTCGGCCTGCAGCTGTTCATCCGCAAGGGCAAGAGCCTGGATTCGATCACCGACGCCGGCGTACGGGTGATCGAGCGGGCGCGGGTGATCCTGGCCGAGGCGCTGAACATCCGTTCGATCGCCGCGAACCTGCGCAACGAGGCGCACGGCGAGCTGCGCATCGCCACCACGCACACCCAGGCGCGCTTCGCCCTGCCCGGCTCGATCGCCGCGCTCAACCGCCGCTATCCGGACGTGAGCGTGCACCTGCAACCCTGCGGCGATGCCGAGGTGCTGGCCCTGCTGGAAGGCAGCCGCGCCGATCTCGCCGTGGTCAGCACCTCGGGCGCCGCGCCGGTCGGCGGCGTCGCCCTGCCCGCCTATCGCTGGAGCCGCGTGGTGCTGGTGCCGCGTGACCACCCGCTGGCCACGCTGGGCCGCACGCCCACGCTGGCCGAGCTGGCCGCGCAGCCGCTGGTGAGCTACGACTCCTCGAAACGGCCGGAATCCTCGCTGCGCCGCGCCTTCGCCGCCACCGGGCTGAGCCCGCAGATCGCGATGACCGCCGCCGACGCCGACCTGATCAAGACCTATGTACGCGCCGGCCTGGGCATCGGCGTGCTGGCCGAGATGGCGCTGCAGCCGGGCGAGGACGCCGACCTGCGCGTGATCCAGGCCGACGCGCTGCTGCCGCTGTGCACCACCTGGATCGTGCTGCGCAAGGACAGCGTGCTGCGCGACTACACGCTGGAATGGATCGCGCAGTTCGCGCCGCACCTGGACCGCAACGACGTGCGCCGGCTGCTTGCCCTGGGCATCGTGCCGGAGACGCCGCCGCGCGTGCCGCACTGGCGCGAGCGCCAGCAGTCCGCCGCAGCCGCGGCGGCTCCGCCGCTCACGGCAGTTCGTGCAGGCCGCACTCGCGCTTGAGTCCGAAGAAACGGGTGTCCTCGGCCTCCATGCCCGGCTCCCAGCGCTGCGTGGTGTGGGTGTCGCCGATGGAGATGTAGCCCTGCTCCCACAGCGGGTGGTAGGGCAAGCCGTGCTTCTGCAGGTAGCGCCCCACGTCGCGGTCGCTCCAGTCGGCGATCGGGTGCAGCTTCCACCTGCCGCCACCGGACGGCATCTGGCGCCACTCGACAAAGTCGATGGCGCGGCGGCTGCGCGACTGGTCGCGGCGCAGGCCGGCGAACCAGCCCTGCACGCCCAGTTCGCCCAGCGCGCGCTGCATCGGTTCCACCTTGCGGATGCGGTTGTAGCGGTCCAGCCCCTCGATGCCCTGCTCCCACAGCTTGCCGTAGCGCGCCTCGGCCCAGGCGCGGCCGATGATGGGGCGGTAGACCTTGAGGTTGAGCGCGAGCCGCTCGCTCAGCGTGTCGACGAACTGGTAGGTCTCGGGGAACAGGTAGCCGGTGTCGATCAGGACCACCGGAATGTCCGGTGCCTGGCTCGTCAGCAGGTGCAGCGACACTGCCGCCTGCGCACCGAAGCTGGAGGACAGCGCGTGCGCGCCCGGCACGTGCTGCAGCATCCAGCGCACGCGCGCCTCGGCATCGCGCCCGGCCAGCCAGTGGTTGAGCGCGAGCAAGGCCTCGACATCGTCGCCGTCGGGAAGCACGGGCGCGCTCACGCGATGACCTCCAGCGCGATCTTCCTCGACGCGAGCACGCCGGCGCGCAGCAGGAAGTCGCCGAAGTGCTCGCCCGGCGTCCGGTCGCCGGCATAGCGGGCAAACAGCCGGTCCAGCGCGGCGAGCAGCGCCGGTTCGTCCACGTTCTCGCGGTAGACCTGGTTGAGTCGCTGGCCGCGGAAGTCCGCGCCCAGGCGCAGGTCGTAGCGACCCACCGCGCGGCCCACCAGGGCGATCTCGCCAAGGTACGGGCGCGAGCAGCCGTTCGGGCAACCGGACAGGCGCAGCAGGATGGGCGCGGACAGCAGGCCGTGGCGGTCCAGCGAGGCCTCCAGCTTGGGCAACAGCTGCGGCAGGTAGCGCTCGCTCTCGGCCATCGCCAGCCCGCAGGTGGGCAGCGCCACGCAGGCGATGGCGTGGCGGCGGATGCCGCTGTGGCGGCGGTAGCCGTCCATGCCGTGTGCGGCCACGAGGGCGTCGATGCGTGCGCGATCCGCCGCGGCCACGTTCGCGACGATCAGGTTCTGGTTGCAGGTGAGCCGGATGTCGCCGGTGTGCACGCGCGCGATCTCGCGCATGCCGCTGAGCCAGCGCGCCTCGTCGCCGTCCAGCAGGCGGCCGGATTCCACCTGCAGGGTGAGATGCCAGCGGCCGTCATGGCCTTCGATCCAGCCGTAGCGGTCGCCATTGTGGTCGAAGCGGAACGGCCGCGCCGGCTCCAGCGCGAAGCCGGCGCGCTTTTCGATTTCCGCCTTCACCACGGCCAGGCCGCGCGTGTCGATGGTGTACTTGAAGCGCGCGTGCTTGCGCTCCTCGCGGTCGCCCCAGTCGCGCTGCACGGCGATGGTAGCCTCGGCCAGCGCCACGACGCGCTCGGGCGGCACGAAGCCGATCACGTCGGCGAGGCGCGGATAGGTGGTGGGGTCGCCATGCGTGGCGCCCATGCCGCCGCCGATCGCCACGTCGAAGCCGACCAGCTCGCCGCGCTCGACAATGGCGATCAGGCCCAGGTCCTGCGCGAACACGTCGATGTCGTTGAGTGGCGGGATCGCCACGCCGATCTTGAACTTGCGCGGCAGGTAGGTGGCGCCGTACAGCGGTTCGTTCTCGGCTTCGGCGGCCGCGCCCACCAGCTTTTCGCCGTCCAGCCAGAGCTCGTGGTAGGCACGTGTCTTCGGCTTCAGGTGCTCGGACAGCCGTACCGCCCACGCATACGCCGCGGCATGCGCCTTCGACTCGACCGGGTTGGTGTTGCACACCACGTTGCGGTTGACGTCGCCGCAGGCGGCGATGGTGCTGGCCAGCGCGGCGTCGATCGCGGCGATGGTGGGCTTGAGGTCGCGCTTGATGATGCCGTGCCACTGGAAGGTCTGCCGCGTGGTGATGCGCAGGCCGCTGGAGGCGTAGTCGCTGGCGATCTTGTCGAAGGCCAGCCACTGCGACGGCGTCATCACCCCGCCCGGCAGGCGCGCGCGCACCATGAAGGCCCAGGCCGGCTCCAGCTTCTGCCTGCGACGCTCGTCGCGCAGGTCGCGGTCGTCCTGCTGGTAGCTGCCGTGGAACTTCAGCAGCTTGTTGTCGTCCTCGCTGATCGCGCCGGTGACCGGATCGGCCAGGCCTTCGGCGATGCTGCCGCGCAGGAAGCGGCTGGTGCTCTTGATGTGTTCGAGATGGGAGGGCATGGGAATTCTCGGGACTATCTGGGTCGCGGCTGAAGCCGCTCCTACGATCCATACGCCGTAGGAGCGGCTTCAGCCGCGATGCTTTTCTCAATAAACATCACGGGCGTAGCGCCCTTCCTGCAGCAATTCGGCCAGCCAGCCGCGGGCGTCCCCGGCGGAGAGTCCACCGTGGGCGACGGCCACGTCGACCAGCGCCTCGTGCACGTCCTTCGCCATGTGCGTCGCGTCGCCGCAGACGTAGAGATGGGCGCCGTCGCGCAGCCAGCCGTAGAGTTCGCGGCCGCGTTCCCTGAGCTTGTGCTGGACGTAGACCTTGGCCGCCGTGTCACGCGAAAACGCAAGATCGAGGCGATGCAGCGCGCCGTCCTGCAACGCCCGCTGCCACTCGGTCTGGTAGAGGAAGTCCTGCGCGAAATGGCGGTTGCCGAAGAACAGCCAGTTGCGGCCGGCGGCGCCCACGGCCTGGCGCTCCTGCACGAAGGCGCGGAACGGCGCCACGCCGGTGCCCGGCCCGATCATGATGATGTCGCGCGAAGGGTCGGCCGGCAGGCGGAAGCGCTCGTTCGCTTCCACGAACACCGGTACCCGCGCCTCCTCGCCGGCGGCGGCGAGGAAGGCCGAGGCCGCGCCGAGGTGGGCGCCGCCGTGCGCGCTGTACTCCACCACACCTACCGTGAGATGCACCTCGTCCTCGCCCACTGCTTTCGCGCTGGAGGCGATGGAATACAGCCGCGGCGTGAGCGGGCGCAGCGCGGCGACCAGCTGCGGGGCGTCCCAGTCCACCGGATGACGGCGCAGCAGGTCGATCGGCTGGTACGCGTCGAGCAGCCGGGCCAGCGCCTCGCGCTGTTCCGGTTCCAGCACGCGCGCCAGCCCGGCGTCGCCGCTGGCGGCGGCATGCGCGGCCAGCAGCGGGCGGCTGAGCCGGGTCAGCTCGCGCTCGTGGGTCAGCCAGCGCCGCAGCGGCAGGCGGCGGCCGTCGTGCGCGACTTCCTGCTCGCCATCGAGGCGCAGCAGGCGCAGGCAGTCGTCCACCAGCGCGGGCGGATTGCGCGGCCACACGCCCAGCGCGTCGCCCGGCTCATAGCGCAGGCCCGAACCCTGCAGCGAGAGTTCGAGGTGGCGCACTTCGCGGGCGCTGTCGCGCGCGACGATGCGCTGGTTCTCCAGCACTTCGGCGGCATACGGGTTCGCGCGGTCGTGCAGCGCACTGTTCACCGCGTGCAGCGCCACCGGACGCAGGTTCGTGGCGGGCGTCGCCGGCGTGCCCAGCGTTTCGCGCGCCCTGGCCAGCGCGCTTTCGCTCCAGCTCGCGCTGGGCGCCTCGAAATCCACGTCGGCCTCGCCCAGCGGGGCAAAACGCTGCGCACCAAGCTCGGCGAAGCGCGCATCGAGCCGGCGGCTCACCGCGCAGAATTGCGGGTAGCTGGAATCGCCCAGGCCCAGCACGGCGAACTTCAGCTGCGGCAGCCTGGGCGCACGCTTGCCGCTCACGAACTCGACGAAACCCAGCGCATCGTCCGGCGGATCGCCGTCGCCCTGGCTGCTGATCACCAGCACGAGGTGCCGCTCCTGCGCCAGCTCGCGCACCGCATAGGCGCCGGTGCGCAGCAGCCGCACGCCCAATCCCGCCGCGGCGGCGCGTTCGGCCAGCCGCTCGGCCACCCGGCGCGAGTTGCCGGTCTGGCTGCCGTAGAGCACGGTCAGCCGCTCGGCCGCGGCGGCGCTCGGCGCCTCGGCCACCGGCGCGGCGGGCGGCAGGGTGACGCGCGTGGCCTGGGCCGCCAGCGCCGCGCTCCACGCCGATATCCAGTACAGCTCCGCCGGCGGCAGGCCCTCGGTCAGCCGGTGCAGCAGCGCCAGCCGCTCCGCGGCCAGGCCGGGCGTCGGCAACATCGGTCGGGTGGCAACGCTCACGGGCTTTCCTTTTGGACGTCCATACGTCTTGGCGACCATGCTAGGTCCGTGGCCGGCAAGCCTGAAAACACTTGTGGTCATGTGCTTATGCGGGCCGCTCATTTCCCGCGTACAGGCGCGCGTGCTGACATGGCCACGCCACCTCTTTGCGAGTGCCGATGAGCGCCCTGCCGGAATTCCTCGTCTTCGCCCTCGTGGGCGCCGCTGCGCAACTGGTGGACGGCGCGCTGGGCATGGCCTACGGCGTGACCTCGGCGGGGCTGCTGCTGGGCCTGGGCATGCCGCCGGTGATGGCCAGCGCCAGCGTGCACTACGCCGAGACCTTCACCTGCGGCGCCTCGGGACTCAGCCACCTGCTGGCCGGCAACGTGCGCAAGCGGCTGTTCCTCGCCCTGGCGATCCCCGGCGTGGTCGGCGCCCTGCTCGGCGTGTGGCTGGCCGTGCAGCTGCCCGCGTCATGGATGCGCATCGCGCTGACGCCCTACCTGTTGGGCATGGGCCTGTTCCTGTTGCTGCGCGGCGCGAAGCGCCCCGGCGGGCGCACCGAACCGCCACGCGGCACGTCCATCCTGGGCGCGGCGGCCGGTTTCCTGGATGCGGTGGGCGGCGGTGGCTGGAGCGCGCTCACCGCCACCAACCTGCTCGCCCGCGGCCTGCAGCCGCGCGCCGTGATCGGCAGCGTGCACCTCGCCAAGTGCGTGGTGAGCATCGCCGCCAGCGTCGCCTTCCTGTTCGGCATCGGCGCCGGCCACGTGGTCGCGGTGCTGGGCCTGATCGCCGGCGGCATCCTCGCCGCGCCGTTCGGCGCGTTCTTCATCCGGCGCATTCCGGCGCGCGCCGCCACCGTGCTGGCCGGGCTGGCGGTGCTGGCGCTGGGCATCAACAACGCGGTGCGTGTGCTGGGTTGAGGCTGGTCCGCGGGTTTGCTTGTTGCAACCGGCAGATCAAGCCCCCCTCTCCCCCGGCCCCTCTCCCGCAAGCGGGAGAGGGGGATCGACGCTTCCCCCGATTACAATGCGCGCATGAAACGCGCCCCCACTCCCCGCAAGACCACGCCGCCCATCGAAGTGCGCGGCTCCGCCCGCCAGCCTTTGGGCATGCCGCCCGCGCAATTCCTGCGCGACTACTGGCAGAAGCGCCCGCTGCTGGTCCGCAACGCCTTTCCGGGTTTCGTGCCGCCGATCCAGCCGGAGGACCTGGCCGGCTTGGCCTGCGAGGATGGCGCGCTGTCGCGGCTGATCCGCCACGACGAGGCGCGCGAGCGCTGGCAGGTGAAGACCGGCCCGCTGACCGAGGCCGACTTCGCGAAGACCGGTAACTCGAACTGGACCCTGCTGGTGCAGGACGTGGACAAGTGGGATGCCGACGTGGCCGCCCTGCTGGAACCCTTCGCCTTCCTGCCCAGCTGGCGCGTGGACGACATCATGGTTTCCTACGCCGAACCCGGCGGCGGCGTGGGCGCGCACGTCGACCAGTACGACGTGTTCCTGCTGCAGGGGCTGGGCCAGCGGCACTGGGCGATCAGCACCGACCCTGATGCACCGAAGGATTTCCGCCCCGACGTGGAGCTGAAGCAACTGGCGCAGTTCGAGCCCACCCAGGAATGGCTGCTCGAACCGGGCGACATGCTCTACCTGCCGCCCGGCGTGCCGCACGACGGCGTGGCCTTCGGCGGCCCGTGCATGACGTTCTCGGTGGGCATGCGCGCGCCCTCGCAGGCGGAGCTGACCGGCGACCTCGCCGACTACCTCGCCGAGCAGCTGCACGAGGACCGGCGCTATGCCGATCCCGACCTCGCGCCGGCCCGGGCCACGGGCGAGATCGACGGCGATGCGCTGTCCCGGCTGCGCCAGGCGCTGCCGTTCGCCGCCGCACTGGACGAGGAAACCCTGCGCGACTGGTTCGGCCGTTTCATCACCCGCTACCGCAACGCCCAGACGCCGGCCCTGCCCGATCGCGCGCTGGACGAAGCCGCGCTGCGCAAGCAGCTCGCCGCCGGTGCGCGCCTGCTGCGCCACCCGTGGTCGCGCATGGCGTGGAGCCGCGGCAAGTCAGGCTGCATGCTGTATGCGAACGGCCATGCATGGCCCGCCTCGCCCGCACTGGCGAAGCAGCTCTGCGCGCAACGCGAAATCGTGCCGGATGCCGCGCCGTCGACGGCGGCGCTCGCCCTGCTGCTGGCGCTGGTCAACGACGGCCACCTGGTACTGCGCAAGGCGCGCCGGCGATGAACAGCCCGGCCGATGGCATGCCGAAGGACGGACACTGCGCGATAGCCGGACGCGAAGCGCTGGCCGCCGCGCGCCTGCAATTGCTGGCCGCCGCGCGCCACCGGCTGGCGCTGCACCTGCCGCTGCTCGGCCGTGACGACTATGGCAACGACGCGGAGCTGGCCGAACTCAAGCGCGTCGCGACCTCCGGCCGGCGCGCCGAAATCCGCATCCTGCTGCACGATCCGGGCAGCGCGCTGCGCGACGGCCACCGGCTGATCGCCTTGTCCCAGCGCCTCTCCAGCGCGATCCAGATCCGCACGCCGGTGGAGGACGTGGACCGCCAATGCGCCAGCGCCTGGCTGCTCGCCGACGACGGCGCCTACCTGTTTCTGCCCGATGCCGGCCGTCCGCAGGGGCGCATGGCGCTCGGCGACCGCGCCGCCCAGGCGCCGCTGCAGCAGCAGTTCGACGGGATATGGGAACGCTCCGTCCGCGCCAGCGAGCTGCAGGCGCTGGATTTGTAGCCTGCGCCGAATACCCGGCCCGCCGCACCATGCCAGCCCCGGGCCTGCAAAGCGCTGCCGCGCAGCGCCTGCGACCAAAGTCGGTGTCCGGCAGGGTGAATTCCGGCTAAGGAGCCCCCATTCCGGGCGACACCCGGGTTGCCGCTATGCAGCAGCCCAAGGCTATAATTAACAGGATTTTTCGCCGGCGATCCGCGCTGCCGAAGGATCGCCAGCAAGCCTCCCTTCCCCTGCCGGTGGTGACGTGAGTACGAATCTGATCCGCGAGTTCTTCGAATCCTCCCAACTCGCTGGCGGCAACGCCGATTACGTCGAATCCCTGTATGACGCCTGGCTGGCCGACCCCGCGTCGGTTTCCGCCGAGTGGAACAAGTATTTCGAGACCTTCAAGGGCCGCGAGCCCGGTGACGTCCCGCACGGCGGCGCCATCGCGCGCATCGAGGCGGCGCAGAAACAGCGCCACGTCGCGGCGGCCGTGCCGGTCAGCGACGAGCACGCGCGCAAGCAGGCCGGCGTGCTGCGCCTGCTGACCGCCTACCGTTCGCGCGGCCACCTCGCCGCCAACCTCGACCCGCTGGGCCTGGCGCACAAGATGGAGGCGCCCGACCTCGGCCTCGCCTTCCACGGCCTCTCTGAAGCCGACCTCGACACCGAATTCGACTGCGGCACCTATGCCGGCGGCGGCCAGCGCCTGAAGCTGCGCGAGCTGTGGGCGCGCCTGAAGAAGGTGTACACGCGCAGCATCGGCGCGGAGTTCATGTACATCTCCGACCACGCGCAACGCAACTGGATCTATACCCGGCTGGAGCAGGCCAATGGCAGCGCCGGCCTCGACGCCGCCGGCAAGCGGCGCGTGCTGGACGGCCTCACCGCCGCCGACGGCCTGGAACGCTACCTGCACACCAAGTACGTGGGCCAGAAGCGCTTCTCGCTGGAAGGCGGCGACAGCCTGATCCCGATGCTGGACGACGTGGTGCGCGCCGCCGGCGACAACGGCATCAAGGAAGTGGTGATCGGCATGGCCCACCGCGGCCGCCTCAACGTGCTGGTCAACCTCCTCGGCAAGCCGCCGAAGACCCTGTTCGACGAGTTCGAGGGCCGCTTCGAACACCCTGACGACCCCGCGCACTCCGGCGACGTGAAGTACCACATGGGCTTCTCCGCCGACGTCAAGACGCCCAAGGGCGGCACCCACGTGGCGCTGGCGTTCAACCCCTCGCACCTGGAGATCGTCAACCCGGTGGTGGCCGGCTCCGTGCACGCGCGCCAGGTGCGCCGCCACGACGGCGCCCACCAGCAGTCGATGGCGGTGCTGATCCACGGCGACGCCGCGCTGGCCGGCCAGGGCGTGAACATGGAACTGTTCAACATGTCGCAGGCGCGCGGCTTCAAGATCGGCGGCAGCCTGCACATCGTGGTGAACAACCAGGTGGGCTTCACCACCTCCAACCCGCAGGACGCGCGCTCCACGATGTACTGCACCGACCTGGCCAAGATGGTCAACGCGCCGGTGCTGCACGTGAACGGCGACGACCCGGAAGCGGTGATCGAGGCCACCCGCCTCGCCTACGACTTCCGCAAGACCTTCCGCAAGGACGTGGTGATCGACCTGGTGTGCTACCGCCGCCACGGCCACAACGAGGCCGACGAGCCCACCGCCACCCAGCCGGTGATGTACCAGGTCATCAAGAAGCTGCCGCCGGCCCGCGAGCTGTACGGCAAGCAGCTGGTGGCCGAAGGCGTGATCGCGGACGGCGAGGTGCAGAAGCGCTTCGACGCCTACCGCGACCGCCTGGAAGCGGGCAAGCCGATGACCGAGCTGGACCCCGCGCCGAAGCGGGACATCCACATCGACTGGACGCGCTTCCTCAAGGGCAGGCTGTCGGACAAGACCGACACCACGCTGCCGAAGAAGAAACTGCTGGAGCTGGCCAACAAACTGCTGGAGATCCCCGGGGACATCACCCTGCAGTCGCGCGTGGCGAAGATCTACGAAGACCGCCGCAAGATGGCCGCCGGCGAGCAGCCGGGCGACTGGGGTTTCGCCGAGAATCTCGCCTACGCCAGCCTGATCGACGCCGGCCACAACCTGCGCCTGGTCGGCCAGGATTCCGGCCGCGGCACCTTCTTCCACCGCCACGCGGTGCTGCACGACCAGAAGGACGGCCGCACGCACATGCCGCTGGCGACGATCCGCGACGGGGCCGACGTGGAAGTGATCGACTCGCTGCTCAGCGAGGAGGCGGTGATGGCCTTTGAATACGGCCACTCCACCACCGATCCCGACACGCTCAACATCTGGGAAGGCCAGTTCGGCGACTTCGCCAACGGCGCCCAGGTGGTGATCGACCAGTTCATCAGCTCCGGCGAGGCGAAGTGGAACCGCCTGTGCGGACTGGCGCTGTACCTGCCGCATGGCTACGAAGGCCAGGGCCCGGAGCACTCCTCCGCGCGCCTGGAACGCTTCCTGCAGCTGTGCGCGTTCGACAACATGCAGGTCTGCGTGCCGACCACGCCGGCGCAGGATTTCCACATGATCCGCCGCCAGATGCTGCGCGACGTGCGCAAGCCGCTGATCGTGATGACGCCGAAGTCGCTGCTGCGCCACAAGCTGGCCGTGTCCACGCTGGACGAGCTGGCCGGCGGCAGCTTCCAGCTGGTGATCGGCGAGCACCGCGAGCTCGCCGCCAAGAAGGTGAAGCGCGTGGTGCTGTGCGCCGGCAAGGTCTACTACGACCTGCTGGAGGACGCCGAGAAGCGCGGCCTCGCCGACGTGGCGATCGTGCGCGTCGAGCAGCTCTACCCGTTCCCGCGCGCCGAGGTCTCCGCCGAGCTGGAGAAGTACCCGGCCGCGAAGGAAGTGGTGTGGTGCCAGGAGGAGCCGATGAACCAGGGCGCCTGGTTCCAGATCCGCCACCACCTGCAGGCCTGCGTGGGCAGCAAGCAGAGCCTGTCCTACGCCGGCCGCGCGCGTTCGCCTGCGCCGGCCGCCGGCCACCTCAACACCCACGTCGCCGAGCAGGCCGCGCTGGTCGAGCAGGCGCTGGTCGCGCCGATCGGCCCCGACCACTCCGCGGAGTAAGCTTCCCCGAATCCCGCGGCCACGGATGGCCGCCCTGACCTTTGCGCTCCACGACAAGCGCACCAACCCCAAGGGCCCGTCATGTCCATCGAAGTCAAAGTCCCCGTCCTGCCCGAGTCGGTCGCCGACGCCACCATCGCCACCTGGCACAAGAAGGCCGGCGACGCGGTGAAGCGCGACGAGAACCTGGTCGACCTGGAAACCGACAAGGTGGTGCTGGAAGTACCCGCCCCGGTCGACGGCGTGATCAAGGAGATCAGGCAGGAGACCGGCGCCACGGTGAACAGCCAGCAGGTGATCGCGATCATCGAGGAAGGTGCCGCGGCCGCCGCGCCGGCGCCGGCCGCTGCTGCTCCCGCACCCGCGGCCCCCGCCCCGGCGGCACCGAAGGCGGCCGCCGAGCTTTCGCCCGCCGCGCAGCGCGTCGCCACCGAGAACAAGGTCGACACCTCCGCCATCGCCGGCACCGGCCGCGACGGCCGCATCATCAAGGAGGACGTGGTCAACGCCGGCCCGCGTCCGGCCGCCGCGCCTGCCGCGGCCCCGACCCCGGGTGCGCGTCCGGAAGAGCGCGTGCCGATGACCCGCATGCGCGCCAAGATCGCCGAGCGCCTGATGCAGTCGAAGAACTCGATCGCCATGCTCACCTCGTTCAACGAGGTGAACCTGGCCGCGGTCAGCAAGATGCGCAAGGATCTCGGCGAGCAGTTCCAGAAGGAGCACGGCGTCAAGCTCGGCTTCATGAGCTTCTTCGTCAAGGCCACGGTCGAGGCGCTGAAGCGCCACCCTATCGTCAACGCCTCGGTGGACGGCAACGACGTCATCTACCACGGCTACCAGGACGTCTCGATCGCAGTGTCCACCGACAAGGGCCTGGTCACCCCGGTGCTGCGCAACGCCGAGAACATGAGCTTCGCCGATATCGAGAAGGCGATCGGCGACTACGCCAAGAAGGCGCGCGACGGCAAGCTCACCCTGGAAGACCTGCAGGGCGGCACCTTCACCATCACCAACGGCGGCACCTTCGGCTCGCTGCTCTCCACCCCGATCGTGAACCCGCCGCAGAGCGCCATCCTCGGCATGCACACGATCAAGGAGCGCGCCGTCGTCGAGAACGGCCAGGTGATCGCCGCGCCGATGATGTACATCGCGATCAGCTACGACCACCGCATCATCGACGGCAAGGACGCGGTGCTGTTCCTGGTGGACATCAAGAACCAGCTTGAGAACCCGCACAAGATGCTGTTGGGCATCTGAGCCCTCGAGCCCCTCTCCCGTCGGGAGAGGGGTTGGGGTGAGGGTCCGGCATCGCCGCAACGCCTCGCTCCACACGTACCCTCACCCGCCCTTTGGGCACCCTCTCCCGACGGGTAGAGGGACAAAGCGAGAAACGACATGAGCGACAAATTCGACGTCATCGTCATCGGCGCCGGCCCGGCCGGCTACGTGGCCGCGATCCGCGCCGCGCAGCTGGGCCTGAAGACCGCGTGCGTGGACGCCTTCACCGGCAAGGACGGCAAGCAGGCGCTGGGCGGCACCTGCCTCAACGTGGGCTGCATCCCGTCCAAGGCGCTGCTGGATTCCTCGCGCCAGTACTGGAACATCGCGCACAACCTGCCGGTGCACGGCATCAGCGTGAAGGACGCCAAGGTCGACATGGCCACCTTCATCGGCCGCAAGGACAAGATCGTCAAGCAGTTCACCGGCGGCATCGGCCAGCTGTTCAAGGCCAACAAGGTCACCCCGTTCTTCGGCACCGGCAAGCTGCTGAAGGGCAACCAGGTCGAGATCACCGCCGCCGACGGCGGCAAGCAGACGATCGGCGCCACCAACGTGATCCTCGCCTCGGGCTCGGTGCCGATCGAACTGCCGTTCGCCAAGTTCGACGGCAAGAACATCGTCGACAACGCCGGCGCGCTGGACTTCACCGAAGTGCCGAAGCGCCTGGGCGTGATCGGCGCCGGCGTGATCGGCCTGGAGCTGGGCAGCGTGTGGCGCCGCATGGGCTCGGAAGTGACGATCATCGAGGCGCTGCCGGACTTCCTCTCGGTGGCCGATGCCGACATCGCCAAGCTCGCGGCGAAGGAATTCGCCAAGCAGGGCCTGGACATCAAGCTCGACGCCAAGCTCAACAAGGCCGAGGTGAAGAAGGATGGCGTGCACCTCACCTACACCGACAAGAGCGGCGAGCAGCAGCTGGTGGTCGACAAGCTGCTGGTGGCCGTGGGCCGCCGCGCCTACACCGCGGGCCTGCTGGCCGACGACACCGGCGTGAAGCTGGACGAGCGCGGCCGCATCCTGGTCGACGAGCACTGCCACACCGGCGTGGACGGCGTGTGGGCGATCGGCGACGCGGTACGCGGCCCGATGCTGGCACACAAGGGCTCCGAGGAAGGCGTGGCGGTGGCCGAGTGGATCGCCGGCAAGGCCGGCCACGTCAACTACGACACCGTGCCCTTCGTGATCTACACCGAGCCGGAAGTGGCCTGGGCCGGCAAGACCGAGAAGGAACTGAAGGACGCCGGCATCCCGTACCGGGTCGGCACCTTCCCGTTCGCCGCGATCGGCCGCGCCGTGGCGATGAACGAGGCCGTGGGCCAGGTGAAGATGCTCGCCCACGCCGACACCGACCGCATCCTCGGCGTGCACATGGTCGGCCCGGGCGTGTCCGAGCTGATCGCCGAGTGCGTGGTGGCGATGGAGTTCAAGGGCTCCTCCGAAGACCTCGCCCGCATCGTCCACGCCCACCCGACGCTGTCGGAAGCCGTGCACGAGGCGGCGCTGTCGGTGGACAAGCGCGCCATCCACAAGGGCAACTGAGCGCAGGATGCGCTCATCCCGGACAGCACAGGGATGTGCATTGATCCGGGATCCATTTGGAATGGATGACCTCATCCCGTGCAGGCCATGGATGGCCGATGACACGGGATCCATCCTGGAAGTGGATGACCTCATCCCGGACAGCCCATGGATGGGCGACGATCCGGGATCCACGCGGCCCGCTCGTGGCGACATGGGCGGGCCGTATTGTTTGCACCCTCCGGAACCTTCCCCGCCGTCATTCCGGCGAAGGCCGGAATCCAGTTTCAATACGCTGTGCGAAGCACTCAAATAAGGCTTTGTGTCCTTCGGACGCATAGGTGAACTGGATTCCGGCCTTCGCCGGAATGACGAGCGAAAAGCGAGCTCTTGGCCATGCCCCAACCCTCTTCTCTTTGCGTCTACTGCGGCTCCAGCCCCGGCAAGCATCACGAATACGCCGATCAGGCGCGTGCCTTCGGCACCGAGATGGCGAAGCGCGGCATCGCCCTGGTGTATGGCGGCGGCAACGTGGGCTTGATGGGCACGGTGGCCGACGCGGTGCTGGCCGGCGGCGGCAAGGTCGTGGGCGTGATCCCGCGCCAGCTGGTCGAGCGCGAGGTGGCGCACAAGGGCCTCAGCGAACTGGTGGTGGTGGACACCATGCACCAGCGCAAGACACGCATGTACGAGCTGTCCGATGCCTTCGTCGCCCTGCCCGGCGGCTTCGGCACCATGGACGAGATGTTCGAGATGCTGACCTGGGCCCAGCTCGGCCTGCACCGCCACCCTTGTGCCTTCCTCGACGTGCGCGGCTACTTCCGCGACCTGCGCGCGATGATGGATCACATGGTGGCCGAGGGTTTCGTGCAGGCCGGCCAGCGCGACAGCCTGTGGTTCGGCGCGTCCATCACCGCGCTGTTCGACTGGATGGTGCACTACGACGGCGGCAACGCCACCCGCGTGATCGGCCCGTCCAGCATCAAGGCCTGAGGGGATGTCTGGAACATCCGCTCGAAAATCGGCCGTTCCCCGGAGATTGCCATGACCACCTTCCGCGCCTTCCGCATCCGCAACGACGAAGCCGGCTACCGCGCCGGCTTCGAGGAGATGGCCAGCGACGCGCTGACGCCCGGCGAGGTGCTGGTCCGGGTCGCGTACTCCTCGGTGAACTACAAGGACGCCCTCGCCGGCACCGGCAAGGGCAAGATCCTGCGCCAGTACCCGCTCAACGGCGGCATCGACGTGGCCGGCCACGTGGTCGCCTCCACCGCTCCGGGGTTCCGGGAGGGCGACGCGGTGCTGTGCACCGGCAGCGGCCTGTCGGAGACGCGCGACGGCGGCTACGCCGAATACGCGCGGCTGGACGCGCGCTGGACGATCCCGTTGCCTGCAGGCCTGACCCTGCGCGAGAGCATGATCCTCGGCACCGCCGGCTTCACCGCCGCGCTGGCGCTGCTGCACATGCTGGACAACGGCCAGACGCCCGCGCTGGGCCCGATCGCCGTCACCGGCGCCAGCGGCGGCGTGGGCCAGCTCGCCATCGACATCTTCAGCCGCGCCGGCTATGCGGTGCATGCGATCAGCGGCAAGGCCGGCCATTTCGATTTCCTGGAGTCGCTGGGCGCCGCCGAATGCATCGACCGCCATGCGCTCGCCTTCAGCGGCAAGCCGATGGACTCGGTCCGCTTCGGCGGCGCGCTGGACAACGTGGGCGGCGCGATGCTGGCCGGCCTGCTGCCGCTGGTCGCGCCCCATGGCAACGTGGCGATCTGCGGCAATGCGGGCGGCATCGCCTTCGACGGCACGGTGATGCCCTTCATCATCCGCGGCGTGAACCTGCTCGGCGTGGCCTCGGCCGGCACCGCGCGGCCGGTGCGCGAGCGCATCTGGCAGCACCTGGCGGGCGACTGGAAGCCGCGCCACCTGGAGCGCATCGCCACCCGCGAGGCGACGCTGGACGAGCTGCCCGACGTATTCGGGCGCATGCTGGACGGCAATTCCTTCGGCCGCACCGTGGTGCGCGTCGGAGGGGGTTGAAACACGTGGCTTGGAAGGACCGGCTCGCCGGCATAGAATCCACCGAAACAACTGGGGGACCCCACCTTATGGCACGCATCCTGATCGTCGACGACTCGCCGTCGCAGCTCCTGGGCCTGAAGCGCATCGTCGAGAAGCTCGGTCACGAGACTCTCACCGCCGAGGATGGCGCCGCCGGCGTCGAGGTGGCAAAGCGCGAGATCCCCGACCTGATCCTGATGGACGTGGTGATGCCCAACCTCAACGGTTTCCAGGCCACCCGCACGATCAGCAAGGACGCCAGCACGGCGCACATCCCGGTGGTGCTGGTCACCACCAAGGACCAGGAGACCGACAAGGTGTGGGGCATGCGCCAGGGCGCGCGCGCCTACGTCACCAAGCCGATCAAGGAAGAGGAACTGGTCGCCACGCTGAAGGAGCTGCTGCCGGCCTGAGCCAGTGGCATGCAACGGCAATGAAGAACGGCGCCCTTGGGCGCCGTTCTTCATTGGGAGCCTCGTCCGGTGTCGCCCACCTCATTGCATGGGCCCCGGCCGGACCCTTGCCCCGATCCCGTTCCCCGAGGGAGTAGGGCTTCGGATCAGTGGCGCGGATCGTAATCCGCGAACTTCGCGCGCAGCGCCTCGTAGGCCGCGCGCTGCTCGTCGCTGGCCGCAACCGGAACGCGGACCGACAGTTCCACCAGCTGGTCACCGGGATGCGCACCCGGCATGCCGCGTCCCTTCAGGCGCAGCTTGCGCCCCGACTGCGAACCGGCCGGAATGCGCAGCTCCACCGTACCCGCCAGGGTCGGCACCGGCACGGTGGCCCCCAGCGCCGCTTCCCATGGGCTGACCGGCAGCACGTGCAGCACGTTGTGGCCGTCCAGCTTGAAGCGGGCATCGTCGCGGATGCCGACTTCCAGCAGCAGGTCGCCTTTCGGGCCGCCATGGCCGCCCGGATGGCCCTGCCCCGCCAGCCGGATCACCTGCCCCGGCTGGATGCCGGCGGGAATCTTCACCTCCAGTACGCGCTCTTCGCCGCGGCCGTCGTGCAATGACAGGCGGGTGCGGCCGCCGTCGAACGCGGTCTGCAGGTCGATCTCCACCCTGGCCTGCACGTCCTGCCCACGCCGCGCGCGCGGCTGGCCACGCTGGCCGTGGCCGCCGGCGGCGCGACCGAACAGGCTCTCGAAGAAGTCGCTGAAATCGCCATCACCGCCGAAATCGAAGTTCTGGCCCTGCCCCTGGCCCCAACCCGGTGGCGGACGGAACTGCTCGCCGCCACGGTAGCCGCCGGCGCGCAGCTGGTCGTAGGCCCGGCGCTTCTCGGCATCCAGCAGCACCTCCTGGGCCTCGTTCGCGGCCTTGAACTTCTCCTCGGCGCCCGCTTCCTTGTTCTTGTCCGGGTGGTACTTGCGCGCCAGCTTGCGGTAGGCGGTCTTGATCTCCGCCTCGCTGGCCTCGGGCTTCACGCCCAGGATCTCGTAATAGTCTTTGAATTCCACGGACGCTCCAGACAAGCCGTATCGTCAATGAACACGCGGCCCGCGACGGATCATCGTCCGTCGCGGGCCGCTCCCGCAAGCCGCGGGCGGGTCAGTGGGCCGTGTCGATCACGATGCGGCGCGGCGCACTCTCGGCTTTCTTCGGTATCACGATCTCCAGCACGCCGTGCCGGTTGCTGGCGGTGATCCGCCCGGCATCGACGCTGTCGGGCAGCACGAAGCGGCGGTGGAACGGGCCGTACGCCCGCTCCTGCCGGAAGCCATGGGCGGACGCGTCCACCGGCTCCGCCGCGCGTTCGCCGCTGATCGACAACACGTTCCGGTCCATGTTCACCTCGATCGCCGCCGGGTCGACGCCGGGGACGTCGGCGAGTATCACGAAACGCTCGGCTTCCTCGCGGATATCCACGCGCGGCGCCCACGCCGCGGCGGCCGGCCTGCCGTCGCCGGGCTCGACGTAACGGTCGAACGCATGCCGCCACGCCCGCGCATCACGCGGCAGGCCCCACATCACATGATGGTTCAGGCTCATCGGAAACTCCTCGATTGGATTGCGGCACGTCGCCGCCTGCCCGCAGAGATAGGTGCGACGGTTTCCGATTCAAGACGGCGCGCGCAATCCCTCGCCAGCCGGCGCAATCGGGTGCATGCTTGGGGTTCATGTTCGAAGCACCCGCGGAATGATCTTCATGCGCCACCTGATCGGATCGGGCCTTGCCCTTGCGCTGGCCCTGCCTGCCGCGGCACAAACCCCGCCACCCGTGGCCGCCGTGGGCGGCCGCGGCGTGGCCATCGCCGACGCGCCGGTGCCGCGCCCCGCCGGTACGCCCTGCGTCGCCACGCTGTATGCCGACATCGCGTTCGACGACCACGGCGAATCCACCTCGCGCGACGCGAAGCCGCGCGAGTGGGCCTACACCCCGCCCGCGCAGTGCGCCGGGCCGTGGGCCAGGGTGGTGCTGGAAGCGGATTTCTCGGTGGACGCCGGACGGCAGTACGACCGCACGGCCAGCCTGTGGCTCAAGGGCGTGAACCTCTATTACGGCACGACGCAGGAGCCCGGCGCCAAGGTCGCGCCGCGCTGGCACGTCGAGCGCGACGTCACCGACTACGCCAGCCTGTTCCGCGAGGCCGGGCACGGCCAGGTCGTCCTCAACAACTGGGTCGACGGCAAGCACGACAGCGCGATCCACGGCAGCGCGCGGCTGCTGTTCTACCCGGCGGCTCCGGGCGGGCACGCCGAACCGCCGGCCGATCTCGCGCTCGGCCTGGTCGGCGACCGCGGCGGCCATCCGGTGGATGTGCAGGACGGAAAGCAGGCGCTCTCGCGCACCCTCACCCTGCCGCGCAACGTCGAACGCGTGGCGCTGGACCTGATCGCGCAAAGCCAGGCCGTGGACGAGCAGTGGTACATGTGCACCGACGACGCCGACGTGGCACCCACGCGCGAGTTTTCGCTGGGGCCGCCGAACGCCGGCGACCCGTTGGAGCAATGCGGCGGCGGCAACTACCGCGAAGTGGCGGTGAGCATCGACGGCCGGCCGGCCGGTCGCGCACCGGTCTATCCATGGACCTACACCGGCGGCGTGGATCCGAACCTGTGGCGGCCGACACCGGATATCCAGACGCTGGCCTTCACGCCGTACCGCATGGACCTGACGCCCTTCGCCGCGCTGCTGGACGACGGCAAGCCCCACACCGTCGCCGTGCGTGTGCTGGGCGCGCACGATTTCTTCAGCCTCGCCGCCAACCTGCTGGTCTGGCGCGACCATGGACGCGCGGTGCTCACCGGCAAGCTCACGCTGAACACGCTGGCCGCGCGGCAGGGCGGCCAGCAGCCACAGGTGCAGCGCCACTTCGACCATGGTGCCGGCGGCACGCTGCATGGCGAGGTCGATACCGTGCAGCACGGCGACTACGTGATCGCCGGCGAGCTGCGGACTTCGCACGGCGTGGTCGTCACCCGCGTCGAACACCGCTCCAGCTTCGCCAACCGCCAGCGCTTCGACCATCCGTCGCGGGATGCCTACGACCAGCGCATCGACATGCGCACGCAGGTGGTCGACGAGATCGCCACCACCGTCGGCAACGACACGGTGCAGCGCAGGCATCGTCTCGAATACCCGTTGCTGATCGACATCCGCAAGCGGGTCCACGCAGGCGGCGATTTCACGGCCGGCATCACCGTGCAGCAGGGTTATCTGAGCAGGCGCCGTCGCACGGAAGGCGGTCGCGTGGCTTTCTGGTCGACGCTGGACAACCACCTGCTCAGCCACAGCAATACCGACTTCAACGCCGGCGGCACGGCCATCACCGGCTCGCGCGGGCAACACGGGCAGCAGTCCTACCGCTTCAGCGATTCGCTGGGCAGTTGCTACGCACGCCGCGTCGAGACGCGCGACCAGGCCGTCATCGCCGTGGCTTCAGGCCAGGGCTGCCCGCACCAGGCCAACCGTCTGGACGGCCATTCACAACCTTGAGGCACGCACCATGAGCATCCAGATCGGACAGACCCTGCCTGACGTCGAAGTGCGACTCGTCGGCGACGGCATCCGCGAGGCACGCACCGGCGAGCTGTTCGCCCGCCGCAAGGTGGTGCTGTTCGCCGTGCCGGGCGCCTTCACGCCGACCTGCTCGAACCGGCACCTGCCCGGCTACGTGGCGCACCACCACGATTTCCGCGAACGCGACATCGACGTGCTGTGCCTGTCCGTCAACGACGCCTACGTGATGCAGGCCTGGGCCGCCGCGCAACAGGTGCCGCACGACCTGTTGCTGATCGCCGACGGCAATGCCGCCTTCACTCGCGCATTGGGGCTGGAACTGGACGGCAGCGGCTACGGCATGGGCCTGCGCGCGCGCCGCTTCGCGCTGTATGCCGAGGACGGCATCGTCCGGCAGTTGCACGTCGAGGCACCGGGCGAATTCCGCGTCTCCAGCGCCGAGGCGATGCTGGCCGCCATCCAGGCCTGAGCGAGGCCGCCGCGCGGCACCCAAGCGCATGGCCAGCATGATCAACTTCCGCGGGAACCTCGCGGTCATCGGCGGGCTGTTGCTGCCGCGCCTCGCCGACCAGTACCCGGTCGATCGCAGCTGAGGCCAGACACTTTGGCGAAAAAACGAAAGCCCCGGCGAGCGGGGCCTTCGTGGTTCACGACGACGGGGTTCAGGCGCCGTCCGTGCCCGCTTCCGGTGTCGCGCCGCCTTCGGGCGAAACGTCGCCGGCCATCGGTCCGGCCTCCTCGCCATTGTCTTCCTCGGCTTCCAGCCGCACCACGCTGACCAGCGCCTCCTCGGCCGGCAGGCGGATCAGGGTGACGCCCTGGGTGTTGCGGCTGAGCTGGGAGACTTCCGCCACGCGGGTGCGCACCAGGGTGCCCTGGTTGGAGATCAGCATCAGCTCGTGCGCCTCGGTGACCTGCACCGCGGCGACCAGCGCGCCGTTGCGTTCGGAGCACTGGATGCCGATCACGCCCTGGGTGCCGCGGCCCTTCTTGGGGAACTCGTCAAGCTGGGTGCGCTTGCCGTAGCCGCGTTCCGTCGCGGTGAGGATGTCGCCTTCGGCCGCCACGATCAGCGAGACCACAGCCTCGCCCTCTGCCAGCCGCATGCCGCGCACGCCGGTGGCGGTGCGCCCCATCGAGCGCACGGTGTTCTCGTCGAAGCGCACCGTCTTGCCGTTGGAGGCGAACAGCAGGATGTCGCTGTTGCCGTCGGTGAGTTCCACGTTGACCAGCGCGTCGCCCTCGTCGAGCTTGATCGCCTGCTTGCCCTTCTGCAGCTGGAACGCGAACTCGGTGAGCGGGGTCTTCTTCACCGTACCGAATTTGGTAGCGAAGAACACGAAGCGGTCGTCGCTGTACTCGCGTACCGGCAGCACCGCCTGCACCTTCTCGCCCGCGGCCAGCGGCAACAGGTTGATGATGGGCTTGCCGCGCGCGCCCGCGCCCGCCTCCGGCATCTGGTAGACCTTGAGCCAGTACACGCGGCCGGTGCTGGTGAAGGTGAGCAGGGTGTCGTGGGTGTTGACCACCCACAACTGCTCGACCACATCCTCGTCCTTCAGCGCCGAGGCCGAGCGGCCCTTGCCGCCGCGGCGCTGGGCGCGATACGCGCTGGCCGGCTGGCGCTTGATGTAGCCGGTGTGCGACAAGGTCACGACCATGTCTTCCGGCGCGATCAGGTCGAGCACGTTCAGGTCTTCCTGCGAGTGCTGGATCTCGGTGCGGCGCGCGTCGCCGAATTCGTTCCTGACCGATTCCAGTTCCTCGCGGATCACCGCAAGCAGGCGCCCCGGGTTCTCCAGGATCTCGATCAGGCCGCGGATGACCTCCAGGATCTCGCGGTATTCGTCGGAGAGCTTCTCCTGCTCCAGGCCGGTCAGGCGATGCAGGCGCATGGCGAGGATCTCCTGCGCCTGCACCTCGGAGAGCTGGTAACCGTCGCCCTTGAGGCCGTCGCGCGGGTCCATGTCCTCCGGCCGCGACGCCTCGGCGCCGGCGGCGGCGAGCAGCGCGCCCACCATGCCCGGCTGCCACTTGCGTGCCAGCATGCGCTCGCGCGCCTCCTGCGGCGAGGCCGAGTTCCTGATCAGCTCGATCATCTCGTCGATGTTGGCGAGCGCGACGGTGAGGCCTTCCAGTATGTGCGCACGGGCGCGCGCCTTGCGCAGCTCGAAGATGGTGCGGCGGGTCACCACCTCGCGGCGGTGGCGGATGAAGGCCTCGAGGATGTCCTTGAGGTTCAGCAGCCGCGGCTGGCCGTCCAGCAGCGCCACCATGTTGATGCCGAAGGTGACCTGCAGCTGGGTCTGCTGGAACAGGTTGTTCAGCACCACGTCGGCCATCGCGTCCTTGCGGATCTCGATGACGATGCGCATGCCGTCCTTGTCGGACTCGTCGCGCAGCTCGCTGATGCCTTCGAGCTTCTTCTCCTTGACCAGCTCGGCGATCTTCTCGATCAGCCGCGCCTTGTTCACCTGGTAGGGCAGCTCGTGGACGAGGATGGTCTCGCGGCCGTTCGACTCGGTTTCGATCTCGGTCCTGGCGCGCACCAGGATGCGGCCGCGGCCGGTACGGTAGGCCTCGACGATGCCGGACGAGCCGTTGATGATGCCCGCGGTCGGGAAATCCGGCCCAGGGATGTAATGCATCAGCTCGTCGACCGACAGGGCCGGCTCGTCGATCAGCGCGATGGTGGCGGCGATGACCTCGTTCAAGTTGTGCGGCGGCACGTTGGTGGCCATGCCCACCGCGATGCCCGCCGAGCCGTTCACCAGCAGATTAGGCACGCGCGTGGGCAGCACCAGCGGCTCGTGCTCGCTCTCGTCGTAGTTCGGGCCGAAGTCGACGGTTTCCTTGTCGATGTCGGCGAGCAGCTCGTGCGTGAGGCGCGACATGCGCACCTCGGTGTAACGCATCGCCGCCGCGTTGTCGCCGTCCACCGAACCGAAGTTGCCCTGGCCATCGACCAGCATGTAGCGCAGCGAGAACGGCTGCGCCATGCGCACGATCGCGTCGTACACCGAGGCGTCGCCGTGCGGGTGGTACTTACCGATCACGTCGCCGACCACGCGGGCCGACTTCTTGTAGGGCTTGTTCCAGGCGTTGCCCAGCTCGTTCATCGCGAACAGCACGCGGCGATGCACCGGCTTCAGGCCGTCGCGCACGTCCGGCAGCGCGCGGCCCACGATCACGCTCATCGCGTAGTCGAGATAGCTCTGGCGCATCTCGTCTTCGATGTTGACGCGGATAACTTCTTTGGCGAGTTCTGCCATCAATCGGCTTCCCTGATGAACGAGGAGGAGTGCACCGCGCCGTGCTTGCGGACACGCGAAAATCAACCCGTCGAGTGTAGCACGCCCCGGCCTTTCCCGCCTCGCGAAAGGCGAAAATTAAGCGTTGCGTTTCAATACCTTGCGCAATGATCGTGCACCACCGGCAAGGTGCCGCGGGGCGCTGCTCCGCCTGTGCGCCGCCGATGCCGTTTTCAGGCGCCGAACTGGGCCCTCATCGCAGCTTCGGTCGGCCGCGCCATCACCCCGCGCTCGGTGACGATCGCGTCGATCAGGCCGGCCGGCGTGACGTCGAACACCGGGTTCCAGGCTTCGGCGCCCTCGACCACCACGCGCCGGCCGCCGACGGCGAGCAGCTCCGCCGGATCGCGCAATTCGATCTCGATCTGCCCGCCCGAGGCCGTGGCCATGTCCACCGTGGACGACGGCGCGACCACCATGAACTTCACGCCGTGGTGCTTCGCCGCGATGGCGAGCTGGTAGGTGCCGATCTTGTTCGCGGTGTCGCCGTTCGCGGCGATGCGGTCGGCGCCCACGATCACCCATTGCACCGCGCCCGACTTCATCAGGTGGGCGGCGGCCGAATCGGCGATCAGCTGCGCGGGAATGCCGTCGCGCACCAGTTCGTACATGGTGAGCCGCGCGCCCTGCTGCCACGGCCGCGTCTCGCCGGCGAACACCCGCGCGATGCGCTCCTGCGCCACGCCGGCGCGGATCACGCCCAGCGCGGTGCCGAAGCCCGCGGTGGCCAGCGAACCGGTGTTGCAATGGGTGAGCACGCCCGAGCCAGGCGCGATCAGCGCGGCACCCAGCTCGCCCATGTGGCGGTTGGCGGCCAGATCCTCGTCCTGGATCGCCTGCGCCTCACGTTCCAGCGACTGCGCACCGGCACCCGCAGCGATGCGCGCCTTCATGCGGTCCAGCGCCCACATCAGGTTCACTGCGGTGGGCCGCGCCGCGCGCAGCATTGCCAGCGCGGCATCGAGCGAGGCGCCCTGCTGCGCAGCCAGCACCACGCCCCACGCCGCGGCTATGCCGATCGCCGGTGCGCCACGCACTGCGAGGTCGCGGATCGCCTGTGTCACCTCGGCGGCGTCGCGGCAATCGATCCAGCGCTCCTCCTGCGGCAGCAGGCGCTGGTCGAGCAAACGGAGGTGGTCGCCGCGCCATTGCACGGCGCGGACGCGGTCGTAACGGTCGTAGTCCATCGGAATGTTCGTGTCGTGAAACGGATGAGTCAGGGCGATTCCGGCATCACCAGCCACAGGATCAGGTAGATCAGGATGCCCGAACCGCCAAGCAGGGTGAGGATGATCCAGGCGACCCGGACCAGGGTCGGATCCCAGCCGAGGTATTCGGCAATGCCGCCGCAGACGCCGGCCAGCTGGCGGTTCTGGCGGGAACGGCAAAGTCGCTTCGAGGCGTTCATTGTCCCTCCGGGGCATGGGTGGCGCTGGGCGCGAACAGGCGATCAGCCTAGCACGCGCCCCGCGCCCCAGAAACGCGACGCCGGCGCTTGACAGGCCCCTGCGTGCACCAAGCAATATCCTGCCAGTCGACAAGGGGAGCGGGGATCATGCGACGTGTCCGGGAATGGATCGAATGGCGGGGGCGCATGGGACGTCTCGCCTTTCTGTGGCGGCTGGCGGCAGCCGCCACCGTCTTCGTCGTGTTGTTCGTCTTTCTGGAAAGCGTCGCCGGCTACGCCAGCACGCTCGTCCTGTATCCGCCGTTCTTCGCCGTGCTGTCTTCGCTGGCGGTGCGCCGGCTGCACGACAGCGCGCGTTCGGCATGGCATCTGCTCGCGCCGATCGTGCCGGTTCTCGGCCCGGTGTATCTGGCCGGCCTGCTGTTGTTCGCGCGCGGCACGCAGGGCGACAACCAGTATGGCGACGATCCCCGCTCGCGGAATCGCGACTACCTGCAGGTGAGCATCCATGAACCGGCCTGAGCGCACCGGCATCGTCGTCAACGACGTGACGCGGCTGAACCCCGTGCCGGTGCTGGCCGTCGCCACGCCGACCACCGTCGAGGAAATCCGCGACGCGATCCTGCGCACCGACCTGCCGATTTCGGTGGGCGGCGGCCACTTCAGCATGGGCGGGCAGACCGCGAGCCCGGGCAGCCTGCACCTGGACATGCGCCGCTTCAATCGCGTGCTGCGCTTCGACCCCGTGGCGCGCACGATCCGCGTGCAGAGCGGCATCCGCTGGTGCGACATCCAGCGTTTCGTCGATCCGCACGGCCTGGCGCTGCAGATCATGCAGACCTACGCCAACTTCTCGGTGGGCGGTTCGCTCAGCGTCAACGTGCATGGGCGCTACATCGGCCTTGGCCCGTTGATCCTGTCGGTGCGTTCGCTGCTGCTGATGCTGGCCGATGGCCAGACGGTCGAGGCGTCGCCGGACCGCAACACGGAAATCTTCCATGCCGTCATCGGCGGCTACGGGGCCCTCGGCGTGATCCTCGAAGCCGAGTTGAGCCTCGCCGAGAACGTGCGCGTGCGCCGCGAACATGCCTGCATGCCGGCGCCGGACTACCCCGCGCACTTCCGCAGCCACGTGCGCGACAGCGGCGACGCGATCTTCCACAACGCCGATCTCTACCCGCCGGATTTCCGCCACGCCCGCGCCGTGACGTGGCGCCGTACCGAACGCGCCGCCACCACGTCGCAACGCCTGCAAAAGCCGCGCAGGCAATATCCCTTGCAGCGCTACTACATGTGGGTGTTCACGGAAACGCGCAGCGGGCACTGGCGGCGCCGGCGCCTGCTGGATCCGCTGCTGTATCTCGGCCGTCCGGTGCACTGGCGCAACTACGAAGCCGGCTACGACGCCGGAGAACTCGAACCCGGCTCGCGCAACGACCGCACCTACGTGCTGCAGGAATACTTCGTGCCGGTGGCGCGGTTCGAGGATTTCCGCGCACGGCTGGCGGAAACCCTCAAGCGCCACCGCGTGAACATGGTGAACATCTCGGTGCGCCACGCGCACCCCGATCCCGGCTCGCTGCTGGCCTGGGCGCGCGAGGAGGTGTTTGCCTTCGTGCTCTACCACAAGCAGCGCACGCGCACGAACGCACGCGAGCGCGTGGCGGTGTGGACGCGTGAACTGATCGACGCCGCGCTGGCGTGCGGCGGCACCTACTACCTGCCCTACCAGCTCCACGCCACCGCCGAGCAGTTCCACGGCGCGTATCCGCGCGCCCGCGAACTGTTCGCGCTGAAACGCCGGCTCGATCCCGATTACCGCTGGCGGAACGGGCTGTGGGACAAGTATTACGTCCCCGGACCGGAGCCCACCGTGCCCGTTGCATCCGCCGCGCCCGACTCCGATTTCCACGCGGTCTACGGCACCGTCCGCGGCAACGACGATTTCTACCGCTTCCTGCAGAATGTCTACCGCATTTTCCCGGAGGACCGGTTCCACGCCCTCATCCAGCAGGCCACCCGCGAGCACCACGACGACGAAGCGATCTATCGCGCCGTGCAAGCCGGCCTGCCGTCGATCAAGCCGTTGCTGTCCGAAGCCAGCTACGCGCTGCCCGCACTGGCGCGGCAAAAGCGGGAGATGACGCGGCAAACGCTGGCCCTGCTCGGCGAACGCAGGCGCTTCACCGGTTACCTGGAGGTCGGCAGCACCGGCCGCTACCTCGGCCATCTGCGCAGGCAGCTGCGCCTCGATGGCGATCGCGTGCTGCTCCACGACGTCGCGGCCGGATTCTCGCCCGTCGACATCGCCGAACGCGGCGGCTTGCGCCGGCACGCCCGTTTCGTGCCGCTCGAGGATTACGCACCCATCCCGGCCAGCACCGTGGCGGATGGCAGCATCGAACTGCTGACCTGCCATATCGGCCTGCACCATGCGCCGCTCGACCGGCTGGAGCCGTTCATTGCATCCCTGCGGCGCGTGCTGAAACCTGGCGGCGTGCTGATCCTGCGCGATCACGACGTGGGCGACGAGTACATGCGCGCGATGGCGTCGCTGGCGCATGCGGTGTTCAACGCGGGACTGGGCCTGCCGTGGCAGGACAACGCGCGCGAGCTGCGCCACTTCCGTTCAATCGAGGAGTGGATCGCCTTGCTCGGCCGGCATGGCCTGGCGGCTTCCGGCCCCCGGCTGCTGCAAGCGCAGGATCCGACGTTGAACACCCTGCTCCGTTTCGACGCCGCATGAAATGGCGCGCATCCCGCTTCTTGCTTGCCGCCGCGGCCGTGCTGGCCGGCATGGCGACCGCCGCCACCGTCCATCCCGGGCAAGCGGGACTGCATGTGCCGCCCCCGGATCGGCGCGGCGAGGAACAGACCTACCTGACCTTCCCGGAATGGTTCCTGGTGTTCAGCCCCGCCGAGTACGCCGACTGGCTGCAGCAGCATCCACCGACGCGCTTTCCCTTCTTCGCGCACGTCGGCCAGTTCTGGTCGGCCTATGGCCATGTCGTCGCGGCCACGCGCGGTCGCTATCCGTTCAACGGCGAATACCACACGATGATCTGCGTCATCGGCGCGAGCACCACCGTGGAATACACGATCAAGGGCGTGTACGACACCCTGGTCGGCCGGCTCAGCCAACTCGGCCTGCCGGCCAACGCCACGCCGGAAGACCGCCTGGCCGCCGGTGTCGAACGCGACTACGTGGACTTCATCCGCGTCGAGCCCTGGTACAAGTTCGACTTCGTCACGCCCTTGCGCCGGCTGTGGGGCGGCACGCCGTGGTGGGGTCCGCATGCCCTGCGCAAATGGGAGAGGCGTTACGCCCTGAGCAGCGAGTGGCTGACCAAGGCCGCCTACGGCTGGCTGCTGGGCATGGCCACGCACGAGGCCTACGCCGTGCCGAAGGACACCACGCTGGCCGTGGTGCGCAACCTTCCGGCGGACTTGCCCGCCGATGTGCGGCAACTGGCGCACCGGGGCGACGAGTACCTGCTCGCCCTGCCGCGGTATCAGGGCTTCGGCGATGCCGCCACGGCGCTGTCGGCCCGCGGCACCGCGTTCGAGGAAATCGCCGGCAACCGCGGCACGATCCTGGTCAGCGTGCTCGCGCCCCGCGATGCGCCGCCGCCGGGCTACACCCGCGTGCTGTTCACGCAACCGGTACTGACGAAACCGGGGCAGCAGCGCGAAGTGCTGCAGGTTCCGGTGGACAAGCTGGGCGCGCTGCTCGACCGCTACGCAAACACCCCTGGCGCCATCGAACACGTCTTCGACTACTGACACGCAAACCGGATTTCAGTCGCGCGCGCGCAACCACTGGTGGATCGCCGGCGGCACCTCGCGCTGCGCGCGACCGGAGACGTAGATGCCGATGTGGCCGCCCTTGAACGCCAGCTCGGTGTAGTCGGTGGTGCCCACGCGGTGCTTCAGCGCGCGCGAGGCGTCGGGCGGCACCAGGTGGTCCTGTTCGGCATAGATGTTCAGCACCGGCTGGCTCACCATGCCCAGGTCCACTTCGCGATCGCCGATGACGAGGCCACCCTTCACCAGCTTGTTGCCCTGGTAGAAATCCTTGATGAACTGGCGGAAGGTTTCGCCGGCCTGGTCGGGCGAGTCGAAGATCCAGCGCTCCATGCGCAGGAAGTTCTCCAGCTCCGCCGGCCTGTCGAGGATGTCCACCAGTCCCACGTACTTCTGCTGGTTCAGGCGCACCGGCTTCAGCGTGAGGTAGACCCAGTTCATCAGCATCGCCGGCACGTTGCCCAGCGTGTCGACGAACAGGTCCGCGTCCATCGCCCGGCACCAGTGCGAGAGCATGTTGTCAGGCGTCTGGAAGTCCACCGGCGTCACCATGGTGACCAGGTTCTTCACCTTGCCCGGGTGCATCGCGGAATAGCACAGCGAGAACGCGCCGCCCTGGCAGATGCCGAGCAGGTTGACCGCGTCCAGGCCGTGGCGCTCGCGCAGCGCGTCCACGCAGCGGTCGAGGTAGCCGTTGAGGTAGTCGTCCAGGGTCAGCCAGCGGTCGGCGCCGTCGGGATAGCCCCAGTCGATCAGATACACGTCCTCGCCCTGTGCCAGCAGGTTGCGCACCAGCGAACGGTCGGCCTGCAGGTCGGTCATCCACACCGTGTTGACCAGCGCGTAGACGATCAATGTGGGCGTGCGCGTGGTCGGCGCGCGGTCGCCTTTCATGTGCCACAGCTTGAGCTTGTCCTCGGCATGCACCAGTTCGCGCGGCGTGTTGGCGTAGGCGGGTTCGCTCATGCCGCGCAGGTGGCCCATGCCGGCGCTGAGCTTGCGCTGGAACGCGCCGATTTCCTGCATCAGCCGCGCGGGGTCGAGATGGAGCGGAGTATCCATGGAGGCTCTCTCTGTCAGCGCTTGCGCGAACGACTGGTGGAAGCGGTGGCCTTGGCACGAACAGGCGCCTTCTTCGTCATGGCGACACTGGGGCGTTTGGCAGCGGTCTTGGCCGGGGCAGCCTTCGCACGCACGGGTTTGGCCGCCGCCTCTTCGCGACGCGCGGACTTGCCCGCAGCCACTTGCGCGCGCGCCGGAGGGCCGGCCAGTTCGGCCAACTCGCGGCGCAGTGCCGTCACCTCACGGCGCAGCGCAAGGATTTCAGCGGCCGCCCCGCCGTCGCCTTGCTTGCGCAGGTCGCGGCGCAGCTGCTGTAGCCGCTCGCCCAGCGACGAGACTTCCTCGCGCGTGGGAACACCCAGTTCGCGGCACAGCTGGCTGGTCTGCTTTTGCTGCATCTGGCGCACGCGCATCTGGGCGTTGACCATCTCGCCATAGGCCGCGCGGAATTCATCGGACAACGCGATCTCGGCGTAGGCCTCCTCGGCGGCATCCACCCACAGGTCGTACAGCGCCTTGAGCGATTCGATCGGCGCGCTGGATGCATCGCGCTTCGCGAGCGTCGCCTGCAGGCGCTCCAGGCCTTGTGTGTTCGCGCGCTGGATCAGCTCCTGGTAATGCGCATTCGCTTCCAGCGCGGCCTGCATCGCGGCCGCCAGTTCCTGCTGCTGCTGCAGCTGCTCGCGGTGCAGGCCGAAGCCCGGCACCGGGCCATTCGCCGCAGCCGGCATGGCGAAGCCGCCGGCCTGCACCGACTGCAACCAGGCCTGCCATTGCTGCACGAAACCCTGCGCGGCGCTGTTGTCGATGCCGTTGAAGGCCTGGGTGAACGGCTGGTTGCCGGAACCGGCCCAGGCCTTCAGCAGGGTCTGCCAGTCCGCACCGGGCTGGCTGGCACCGGCCGCGGCCACGCCCTGCATCCAGTCGAAGCAACCCTTGAGTCCGGCCAGCGTGCGCTCCAGCGCCTCGTTGCCGGGCGGTGACGCAGCGGCGACGGGCGGCGGCTGCAACTGGCGCAGCCAGGCATCCCAGGATTGCTGGGCGAGCACCTGCCAGTCCTTGATGAAATCACCTGCCTGTCCGCTCATCGCACATCCTCGTCGGCCCGTGCTTGCATCCTAGCAAAAGCGTGTTGCACGAAACGGGCGGAAGCCTTGCGTTCATCCGTGATCGCGAGAGTCAGGTGGGTGGCCGTCCATGGCTTCGCTCCAAACGAAAGAGGCCCGGCATGGCCGGGCCTCTTTCGCGTCGCATGAAGCTCAAGCCCAGGGCTATCAGCCCTCGCCCTCGGCTACCGCCTTCATGGACAGGCGGATGCGGCCCTGCTTGTCCACTTCCAGCACCTTGACCTTGACGATGTCGCCTTCCTTGAGCTTGTCGGAGACCTTCTCGACGCGCTCGTTGGAGATCTGCGACACGTGCACCAGGCCGTCCTTGCCCGGCATGATCGTGACGAACGCGCCGAAGTCCATCAGCTTGGCGACCTTGCCCTCGTAGATGCGGCCCGGCTCGACGTCGGAGACGATCTGCTCGATGCGCTTCTTCGCCGCCTCGCCCGCGTCGCGGTTGACCGAGGCGATGATCACGGTGCCGTCGTCGTTGATGTCGATGGTGGCGCCGGTCTCCTCGGTGATCGAGCGGATGGTGGCGCCGCCCTTGCCGATGACCTCGCGGATCTTGTCGGGGTGGATCTTGATGGTGATCAGGCGCGGCGCGTACTCGCTCATCTCGGTGCGCGCGGTGCTGAGCGCCTTGGCCATCTCGCCGAGGATGTGCAGGCGGCCGCGCTTGGCCTGGGCCAGCGCCACCTTCATGATCTCCTCGGTGATGCCGTCGATCTTGATGTCCATCTGCAGGGCGCTGATGCCCTCGGACGAACCGGCCACCTTGAAGTCCATGTCGCCGAGGTGGTCCTCGTCGCCCAGGATGTCGGACAGCACGACGAAGTCGTCGCCTTCCTTCACCAGGCCCATCGCGATGCCGGCCACCGGCGCCTTCAGCGGCACGCCGGCATCCATCATCGCCAGCGAGGAACCGCACACCGAGGCCATCGACGAGGAGCCGTTGGACTCGGTGATTTCCGAGACCACGCGCAGCACGTAGGGGAACGCGTCCAGCGAGGGCTTCACCGCCTGCACGCCGCGCTTGGCGAGGCGGCCGTGGCCGATCTCGCGGCGCTTCGGCGCGCCGAAGCGGCCGGCCTCGCCCACCGAGAACGGCGGGAAGTTGTAATGGAACAGGAACGGATCCTTCGACTCGCCGGCCGGCGCGTCGATGATCTGCGCGTCGCGCGTGGTGCCGAGGGTGACCACCACCAGCGCCTGCGTCTCGCCGCGGGTGAACAGCGCCGAGCCGTGGGTGCGCGGCAGCACGCCCACGCGGGCGGTGATCGCGCGCACGTCGTCCAGCTGGCGGCCGTCGATGCGCACCTTGGTCTTCAGCACGCTGTCGCGCAGGGTGCGGTACTCGAGCTCGCCGAATTCCTTGGCGAGTTCGGCCTTGTCCCAGCCCTTCGCCTCGGCGTCGGCCTTCAGCGACTCCAGCACGTCGGCCTTGATCGCCGCGATCGCATCGCGGCGCTGCAGCTTGTCGCGCACCTGGAAGGCGGCTTCCAGCTTGTCGCCCACGGCGCCCTTGAGCGCGGCGACCAGCGATTCGTTGCGGGCCGGCGGCTGCCAGTCCAGCGACGGGCGGGCGGCCTCGGTGGCCAGCTCGGCGATCGCGCGGATCGCGACCTGCATCTGCTGGTGGCCGAACATCACCGCACCGAGCATCACGTCCTCGGACAGCAGCTCGGCCTCGGACTCCACCATCAGCACCGCGCCGGCGGTACCGGCGACGACCAGGTCCAGCTGCGAGCCGGCCAGTTCGGCGGTGGTCGGGTTCAGCAGGTACTGGCCGTTCGCGTAGCCGACGCGGGCGGCGCCGATCGGGCCCTTGAACGGGATGCCGGCGAGGCTCAGCGCGGCGGAGGCGCCGAGCAGCGCCGGGATGTCGCCGTCGATCTCCGGGTTGAGCGAGATGACCTGGGCGATCACCTGGACTTCGTTCTTGAAGTCTTCCGGGAACAGCGGGCGCACCGGACGGTCGATCAGGCGCGAGGTCAGCGTCTCCTTCTCGGTGGGACGGCCTTCGCGCTTGAAGAAGCCGCCCGGGATGCGGCCGGCGGAGTAGAACTTCTCGACGTAGTCGACGGTGAGCGGGAAGAAATCCTGCCCTTCCTTCGCCTTGGCCGCCGCCACCGCGGTGACCAGCACCACGGTGCCGCCCATGCTGACCATGACCGCGCCGGACGCCTGGCGGGCGATTTCGCCCGTCTCCAGCGTGACTTCGTGATTACCGTACTGGAATGACTTGGTTACTTTCGCCACGATGATTTCCTGCCTTTTTGAAGAGTGCGGCCATGGATGGCCGCCTCTTGATCTTTGCGTTCACGGGCGAACGCGGAACCTTCGGAGAGTGCGGCCATGGATGGCCGCCCTTTTGACTTTCGCGTTCAGGACGAACGCAAAAATCACCTCCGCAGGCCGAGGCGCTCGATCAGGCTCTGATAGCGGGCCAGGTCGCGGTCCTTGAGGTAGGCGAGCAGGCTCTTGCGGCGGTTCACCAGCTTCAGCAGGCCGCGGCGGGAGTGGTGGTCCTGCTTGTGCGACTTGAAGTGGTCGGTGAGGTGGTCGATGCGGGCGGACAGCAGCGCCACCTGCACTTCGGTGGAGCCGGTGTCGTTCGGCACGCGGCCGAAGTCAGCGATGATCTTGCCGGTCTGTTCTGCGGTAAGAGACATGGTGATACCTGTTTCCTTGAAAATGCGATGCGAAGCTTGCGTGTGCGCCGTCGCCGACGGTACACACGCAAGCTTCGTCTGTTGGATGAAAGTGCTGGAATAACTTGCTTATTCTAGCGGTGACGCGGCCTCTGCAACAAGGGCGAACGGGGGCGGAAAGGGCGGATTCACGGCGGCGGCAGGTTGAAACCGCGCAGGATGCGGCTGCGCCCACCCGCATCCAGCTCCAGCAACGCCAGCAGGGCGCCGTCGCTGGCAAATGCGGCATGCGGCCCGCTCGCCCCGGCCACCACGATGGGCTGGCCGCGCGCGATGGCCTGGCTCTGCGCCTCGTCCAGCTGCAGCTTCGGCCAGTCGCCCAGCCCCGCCGCCACCGGCAGCAGCCAGGCCAGCAAGGCCTCGTCGCCCTGCCCCGCGGCCTGTTCCAGCCCGGCCAGCGTGACCATGCGCGGCGTCCGGAACGGCTCCACCCACAGCCGGCGCAACGCGGTGAGGTGGGCGCCGCAGCCCAGCGCCTCGCCCAGGTCCACCGCCAGCGAGCGCACGTAGGTGCCCGAGCCGCACTCCACCTCGAACACCAGGGAATCCGCCGTACGGGACAGCAGCTCCAGCCGGTGGACTTCGACTTCGCGAGGCGGCGCCGCGACCGCCTCGCCACGGCGCGCCTTGAGATACAGCGGCTCGCCGCCCTGCTTCAACGCCGAATACGCCGGCGGCACCTGCACGATGCGGCCGCGCAGCGGCACCAGCGCCGCCTCGATGGCGGCATCGTCGGGCACGTGCACCGGCCGTTCGCGCAGCACCTCGCCCTCGCGGTCGGCCGTGGTGGTGGTGATGCCCAGCCGGCACTCGGCGCGGTAGGCCTTGCGCGCGCCCAGCAGGTTGCCGGCCAGCTTGGTGGCCTCGCCGAAGCATAGCGGCAGCAGGCCGGTGGCCATGGGATCGAGTGCGCCGGTGTGGCCGCCCTTGGCGGCGCGGAACAGGCGGCGCGTTGCCTGCAGGGCTTCATTGGAACTCAGGCCTTCGGGCTTGTCGAGCAGCACGATGCCGTGCAGGTCGCGCCAGGCGATGCGGGGGAGCTTGCGTTCGCGGGGCATGGAACTCGGATCAGGACTCGTCGCCCGACGGCGTGGCATCCGCCGCATCGCGCAGCAGCGCATCGATGCGTTCGCCCTTGTCCACCGAGTCGTCGTACTTGAAGCGCAATTCCGGCACGCGGCGCAGCCGCATGCTGCGCGACAGCGCGTGGCGGAACTCGCCCGCCAGCGTGTTGAGCGCCTTCACGGCGGCCACCGACTGCTCGGGCAGCAGCGCAGTCACCCACACTGCGGCGAAATCGAGGTCGCGGCTCACTTCCACGTCCGACACGCTGCACGACGGCAGGCCGTGGTCACGCACCGCGGCGTGCACCAGCAGGCCCAGTTCGCGGCGCAGTTCGGCGCCTACGCGGTCGGTACGTTTGAAGTCGCGGGAGGGCATGGATTCGTGCGTCGTGTGAGGAATGCTCAAGAGCCGAAGCTCGTTACCTATGCCCGAAAAGTGCAGTCCTGCACTTTTGGGGCTCGGCGAGTCGGGCATGCGCCCGACTCGC
>NZ_JBFOHL010000009.1:93390-221754 GCF_040812275.1 Rhodanobacter geophilus
CCGCCTCCGCCGGAGCAATGGCGCAGCCATTGCTCCGCGTGCGGCCATCCATGGCCGCGCCCGTACCCTGTGACGCCTTGCGGGCGTTACAGGGTACGGGCCACCTCGATGCGCTCGAAGCACTCGATCTGGTCGCCGACCTTGACGTCGTTGTACTGCTTCACGGCGATGCCGCATTCCATGCCATTGCGCACCTCGTCGACCAGGTCCTTGAAGCGGCGCAGCGATTCCAGCTCGCCCTCGAACACCACCGTGTTGTCGCGCAGCACGCGGATCGGCTTGCTGCGCTTGACGTGGCCCTCGGTGACCATGCAGCCGGCGACCGCGCCGAACTTGGAGCTGCGGAACACCTCGCGCACCTGGGCGATGCCGATGATCTCCTCGCGGATCTCCACGCCCAGGAGGCCCGAGGCGGCCTGCTTCACCTGGTCGATCACGTCGTAGATGATCGAGAAATAGCGCACGTCCAGGCCGGCGGTGTCGATCACCTTGCGCGCCGAGGCGTCGGCACGCACGTTGAAGCCGATCACCAGCGCCTTGGAGGCCGCGGCCAGGGTGGCGTCGGACTCGGTGATGCCGCCGACGCCGGCGGAGATCACGTTGACCTTGACGTTCTCGTTGCCGATCGAGCCCAGCGACTCGCGCAGCGCCTCGACCGAACCCTGCACGTCGGCCTTGACCAGGATGTTGAGCGTCTGCTGCCCGGTGCCCTGGCCCATCTGCGCCATGATGTCCTCGAGGCGGTTGGCCTTGCTGACCATGCGCGTCTCGCGGCGCTTCTGCTGGCGTTCGGCGGCCACCTGCTTGGCCAGCTTCTCGTCGGCCACCACCACGAAGTCGTCGCCCGCCTCCGGCACGCCGGACAGGCCCAGCACCTGCACCGGGATCGAGGGGCCCGCTTCCTGCACGGTCTTGCCGGTCTCGTCGACCAGCGCGCGCATGCGGCCGTATTCGATGCCGCAGACCACGAAGTCGCCGCGCTTCAGCGTGCCCTGCTGCACCAGCACGGTGGCCACCGGGCCGCGGCCCTTGTCCAGGCTGGATTCGATCACCACGCCCGAGGCCGGACCGTCGAACACGGCGGTCAGCTCCATCACCTCGGCCTGCACCGAGATCGCATCGAGCAGCTCATCGACGCCCATGCCGGTCTTGGCCGACACCGGCACGAACGGCGTGTCGCCACCCCATTCTTCCGGGATGACTTCCAGGTTGCCCAGGCCCTGCTTGACGTGGTCCGGGTTGGCGTCGGACTTGTCCATCTTGTTGAGCGCCACGATCAGCGGCACCTTGGCGGCGCGCGCGTGCTGCACGGCTTCCGCCGTCTGCGGCATCACGCCGTCGTCGGCGGCCACCACCAGCACCACGATGTCGGTGGACTGCGCGCCGCGGGCGCGCATCGCGGTGAACGCGGCGTGGCCGGGGGTGTCGAGGAAGGTGATCACGCCCTTCGGCGTGTCCACGTGGTAGGCGCCGATGTGCTGGGTGATGCCGCCGGCTTCGCCCGAAGCGACCTTGGTGCGGCGGATGTAGTCCAGCAGCGAGGTCTTGCCGTGGTCGACGTGGCCCATGATGGTGACCACCGGCGGACGCGACTCCTTCTCGCCCTCCAGCTCCACGCTCTGGGTATGCGCGGCCAGCGCGGCCTCGGCGTTGTTGGCGTTGACCTCGACCACCTTGTGGCCGAGTTCCTCCACCACCAGCGCGGCGGTGTCGTGGTCGATGGTCTGGTTGATGGTGGCCATCACGCCCATCTTGAACAGCGCCTTGACCACCTCAGAACCCTTGACCGCCATCTTCTGCGCCAGCTCGGCGACCACGTTGGCGTCGCCCACCACGACCTCGCGCACCACCGCGGCGGTGGGACGGGTGAAGCCGTGCGCACCGCCGGCCGGCGAGCCGCCGCGCGCAACCTCGCGCACGGCGCCCTTGCCGGGCTTGCCGCGCTTGCCGCTGGAACGGCGGGCGCGATCGGCGTCGCTCAGGTGCAGCTCGCCGCCGGCGAAACGCTTGCCGCCGGCCACGTCGTCGCGGTCGCGACCGCCGTGGCGGGACTTGCCGCGGGCGGCGTCGGCGGATGCCGGGGCCGCCGCGGCACGGGCGGGTGCCGGAGCCGGGGCGGGCGCGGGCGTCGGCTTGACCAGCTTCTCGCGCTTGCGCGGCTCGTGCACCTGTGGAACGATCATGCCGAGACCGCGCGTGTCGAGGCGCTGCACCGCCGGCTGCGCCGCTTCGGCGGCCTCGCTGGCGACCACCGGCTCGCCCGCTTCCGGTGCGGACTCGGGGCTGGCCTCTTCAGGCTCGGAGCTGGGCTCGGCCTCGACGGGGCTGGCGACCTTGGCCTCGGCCTCGCGGCGACGCTCCTCGGCCTGTTCCTGCGCGCGGCGACGCTCTTCCTGTTCGCGCTGCAATGCTTCCTGCTTGCGCTGCTCGGCGTCGTGGCGCTCCTGTTCTTCCTGCTTGCGCTGCTCGCGGGACTCGGCCAGCTTGCGCACGGCCTCCTCGCGCTCGGGCTCGGCGCCCGCCTCTTCAGCGATCACGCTGCGCTTGACGTAGGTGCGCTTGGCGCGCACCTCGACGTTGACCGTCTTGGCGGTGCTGGCGGCGCCGCGGCCGCCCGGCGTGGAAACCTTGAGCTCGCCCACGGTGCGGCGCCGCAGCGTGATCTGGCGCGGCGCGCTGTCGACGGTCTCCGCGGCGGGTTCGTTCTTGCCGTGGGTGCGCCGCAGGAAGCCCAGCAGCTTCACCTTCTCGGTGCTGCTGATGACCTGCTCCGGATCGGAGAATTTCATGCCGGCCTCGCCAAGCTGCCCCAGCAGCTTGTCGACCGGCATGCCCAGCACCTGGGCGAGTTGTTTGATCGTGACATCCGACATCGTGTTCTTTCTCCGCCGTTCCCGCGCTTGTCGTCCGTGCGGCCTCGCCTGCACGTACACCGCCATCCCTGGTGGAAGACCCTAGGCCTTCCTCGGCGCGCCCGTCCCGGGCGCCGCCGTTCGCGGTTAGCCGCCCTTCTCCAGCTGTTCGATCATCGGTGCGCGCGCCGCCATGATCAGTGACGCGGCACGCTCTTCGGTCATGCCCTCGATGTCGATGAGGTCGTCCACCGCCTGGTCGGCGAGGTCGTCGACCGTCACTACGCCGCGGGCCGCCAGCGCGTAGGCCGTGGTCTCGTCCATGCCCTGCAGCTCAAGCAGCTCCTCGCTGGGCTGGTGCTCGTCGATGGTCTCCTCGACGGCCAGCGCCTCGGTGAGCAGCGCGTCGCGGGCGCGGGCGCGCAGTTCCTCGACGATGTCCTCGTCGAAGCCCTCCACCGCCAGCAGCTCGGCGCTGGGCACGTAGGCGATTTCCTCGACGCTGGAGAAGCCTTCCTGCACCAGGATGTTGGCGATCTCCTGGTCCACTTCGAGCTTGTCCATGAACAGCTGGCGCGCGGCCTCCTGTTCGGCCTCGCTCTTGGCGGCGACCTGGTCCTGGGTCATCACGTTGAGCTGCCAGCCGGTGAGCTTGCTGGCGAGGCGCACGTTCTGGCCACCGCGGCCGATCGCCTGGGACAGCTTGTCCTCGGCCACCGCGATGTCCATCGAATGCTTTTCCTCGTCCATGATGATGGACTGCACCTCGGCCGGCGCCATCGCGTTGATGACGTACTGGGCCTGGTTTTCGTGCCACAGGATGATGTCCACGCGCTCGCCGTTGAGGTCGTTGGACACCGCCTGCACGCGCGAACCGCGCATGCCGATGCAGGCGCCGATCGGATCGGTGCGGCTGTCGTGGGCCACCACCGCGATCTTGGCGCGGTCGCCCGGGTCGCGGGCGCAACCCTTGATCTCGACCAGGCCCTGGCCGACTTCCGGCACTTCCAGCTTGAACAGCTCGATCATGAATTCCGGCGCGGCGCGCGACACGAACAGCTGCGGCCCGCGCACCTCGGACTTCACTTCGAAGAGATAGCCGCGCACGCGGTCGCCCACGCGCACCGACTCGCGCGGGATGGTCTTGTCGCGCGGAATGAAGGCCTCGGCGTTGCCGCCCAGGTCGAGGTAGATGTTGCCGCGCTCGACGCGCTTGACGATGCCGGTGATCAGCTCGCCCACGCGGTCCTTGTAGGCGTCCACCACCTGCTGGCGTTCGGCTTCGCGCACGCGCTGCACGATCACCTGCTTGGCGGCCTGCGCCGCGATGCGGCCGAACTCGGCGTTCTCGATCTGCGTCTCGATGTATTCACCCACCTGGGCATCGGCGCGCTCGTCCAGCGCGTCCATCAGGCGCAGCTGGTAGAACGGCGACTCCATCTCGCCGTCGTCGGCGATGATCTCCCAGCGACGGAAGGTCTCGTACTCGCCGGTGTCCTGGTCGATCGACACGCGGATGTCCGGCTCCTCGTCGGGGTAGCGCTTCTTCGCCGCCGAGGCCAATGCGGCCTCCATCGCCTCGAAGATCACCTCGCGCGGCACGCCCTTCTCGTTGGCAACCGCGTCGACCACCAGCAAAAGCTCTTTGCTCATTGCAGCAACTCCATGGGCGCCCCGCGGCGACCGCTTGGTAACTTGGCTTCTGCGCTCGTCCCTGAACGCCAGGATCAACAAGCAGCCATCCATGGCTGCACTTTTCAATGTCTTTGCCCGTCCGTGCGTGGCTTCGTACTGCGGCCGTCCATGATCGCATGGTTGAACGGGATGATTCAGGCTTTCTTCTTGTTGCCGGGCGCCTTGCCGGGCTTGGGCTTGGGCGCGTAGCCCAGCGCCACCCAGTCCGGCACCACCCGTGCACTTTCCACCTGGGCATGCTCGAGGGCGAACACCCTGTCCTCGGCCTCCAGCGAAATGCGCTCGCCCTCCACCGCCAGCAGCTTGCCGCGCAGGCGGCGACGCCCTTCCAGCGGTACGCGCAACAGCAGCTTCACCTCCTGTCCGACCACCCGTGCGAATTGCGCGGCGGTGAACAGCGGACGATCGAGGCCGGGCGAGGAAACCTCCAGCACATAGTGGCCGGGGACCGGGTCTTCCACGTCCAGCAGCGCGGAAAGCTCGCGGCTGGCCGCCTCGCAATCCTCGATGCCCACCTCGCGTCGCTCGCCATCGGCGGCGCCTTCGGGAAGGTCGAGATAGACGCGCAGGGTGCTCTGGCCCTGCGATGGCGCGAATTCCACACCCAGACATACCAGGCCGAGATCGGCCAGGACGGTGCTGAAGCGTTGTGCAAGTGCGTGCGTGTCCATCAGTGCGTATCCAGGTCGCGAAAACAAAAAATGGGCTCAAGCGGCCCATTCCCTGCTCCTTGCGGGAGCGTCCTCGCCGATGTCCCGACTCCGGGCAACCCCTCCGGCGCCGGCGGCCATGGACCGCTGCAGGCGCGACGCATCCCTGCGCCCAACAAAAAAGCCTCACGAGGAGGCTTTCTTGTCCAAGAAAGATCTGGTTGCGGGGACAGGACGCGGTCTCTGCAACCGGGATCCTCGTACTGCCACTTGGCCGCATCAGAGTTCGGGGATCATAACTGGAATACCGCCGCGTCGCAAGGCAGGGTCCTGCTGCGTCGCAGGGGCACCCGAACCTCCGAAGGCAGCCGGGCGGCCCCGGCCTGGGCATGCCCATGCCTCATTGCCGATGGCGAACCCGTCCGCACTGCCAGACGGGCGGCTCGCGGTGAAGCTGCGTCCCGGGCGTGCAGGCGTCGCAGCCCACTGCGCCGGCAATATCGCGCACGAATGGCGAGGGTCGCTCTGCATGCGGCAACGCCGCCCGGCAACATCGCCATCGAAGCTTCGGACGGTTGCCGATGCATCAAGGCGCACACGCCGTCCGGGCCGGCCGCGTGACCATATCGACTGGATCCCGGTCGCAGGCTCAGATGACATCGGATTCAAGCTCTCGCAATCAAGATAAATCGACGTGAATTTCACATTCGCGTCACCGCACAATGCAGGCATCAATCCTTTGTCCGCGGGCGAATCACGACCATGGCACGGACCATTTGGCTGTTGTTCACTGACAAGCAATCCGGACGTGCAATCATCGATGCTCCAATTTCAGCCTGGCGATGACAAACCATCTCCGGCTGGCGCTCAACGTATCGACATCCTCGTGTAATGCCGGGGGCGAGATAATAAGCGGGGATACAACCCGCTTGCCGCTCACTGTCGAGCAGCTTTGCGAAACGCGCCACTTGCAATCGAAACAGGGCCACGAAACTCGCTTTGCCGCGAGTTTCCACTGAATAGTGACAGGAGGCCGGGACCGCCATTTCTAGCATCCTTGGATCGACGCTGGATCGGGATCGGGAGCATGACGGCGCTGTGTTTGAGCGGGTATTGATCGTCTGCATGGGTAATGTCTGCCGCAGCCCCACGGCCGAATACCTGTTTCGACAGCGCACGAGATCGCGTCACGTTGCATTCAGCAGCGCGGGTCTTTATGCGCCTGGCGGAAGGCCCATGGATGCAACCGCCCTGCAGCTGCTCGCGGAAAGCGGCATTGACGGCACGATGCATCGCGCACGCCAGCTGACTCCTGCAATGCTGCGCGAAGCCGATTTGGTGCTGGGCATGGAAAGAAGTCATGTCGACGCAATGATTCAGCTTTCACCCGAAATTCGCGGCAAGGCTTACCTGCTCGACAAATGGCTGAATGGAAATGATATCCCCGACCCTTATCGCCAGCACCGCGCAGCCTTTGAATATGTCCATGAAATGATCATCCGGGGGGTCGACAGCTGGAAGATTTATTTGTGATTCCTGTTTTCATGTCACGAGATGGCAATCGATATGACCGACACTCTGGAACGCGCGCAAAGCGACAACGAGATTGACCTGGGTGAATTGCTCGGCACGCTGCGTGATAACAAGTGGCTTATCGCGCGCATCACCGTTTTTTTTGTCGTGCTCGGCATCATCTATGCGATCGCGGCCACGCCTGTCTATCAGGCCACGTCGATGGTGCAGGTGGAACAGAAAGTCCCGGACCTGCCCGGCCTGAGCGCACTCAGCCAGACACTGGGGGCGTCGGATCCCGAAGCGACCACCCAGTCCGCACTGATCACCTCGCGCATGGTGGTCGGCGCAGCGGTGGACAAGCTCAAGCTCACGATCGAAAGCCACCCGAAGCGCCTCCCCTTGTTCGGCAACTTCATCGCCCGCCTCTATGCCTCGCACAATCCCGGCAAGGTGGCCTCGCCCTGGTTCGGAATGAACGGCTACGACTGGGGCGGCGCGAAGCTGGACATTTTCCAGCTGGACGTGCCGGACGGCCTGCTGGACAAGCCGCTGACCCTGATCGCCGGCAGGAACGGCGACTATGCCCTGCAGGACGAGAACGGCAACCTCCTGGTTGCCGGCAAGGCGGGACAATCCGCCAGCAGTCAGGGCGTGACCATCCAGGTCAAGACACTGCTGGCCAATCCCGGCACGCACTTCCGCGTTTTCCGCCATCGCCAGCTGACCGTGATCAACGGGCTGCAGAAGGCCATCAACGTCAACGAGCAGGGCAAGGATTCCGGCATCCTCGAGATGACCTACGACAATACCAATCCCGCGCTGGCCACCAACCTGCTCGGACAGGTCGGCCAGCTCTACGTGCGGCAGGATGTGGATCGCAATTCGGCCGAGGCGGCAAACAGCCTGGAGTTCGTCCGGGAGCAGCTCCCCAAGGTGCGCATCCAGCTGGAAAAGGCCACGGCGGCGCTCAACGCATATCAGAACCGGGTCCGTTCGGTCGACATCAACATGCAGACCCAGAGCCTGCTGAACCAGGAAGTTGCCGTCCAGACCAATATCCAGCAGTTGCGCCTGCAGCAGGCGGACATGCAGCGCCAATACACGCCCGCGCACCCGGCCTACAAGGCCTTGATGCAGCAGATAGGCCAGCTGGAAGCGCAAAAGGGCGCCATCGACAAGAAGGTGGGCGGCCTGCCTGATACCCAGCAGGAACTGTTGAAGCTGCAACGCGACGTGCAGGTCAGCAACGACACCTACACCGGCCTGCTCAACCAGGCGCAGCAGCTGGACATAGCCCGCGCAGGCACGGTGGGCAACGTGCGCATCGTGGACAAGGCCGCCGTGGACGTCACGCGGCCGGTATGGCCGAAAAAACCGATCGTGGTGCTGGGCAGCGCATTCCTGGGCGGCTTCGTGGCCCTGGTATGCGTCTTCGTCCGCCGCATGCTCAACCGCAGCATCGAGGATCCGGCCGCCATCGAAAGGATCGGCCTGCCGGTGTACGCCACCATTCCGATCAGCCTGCGGGAGCAGATGCTGCACGACAAGCATGTCCGCAGGGGCGACAAGCAGCGCCTGCTGGTCACGGAGGCGCCTGCGGACCTGGCCACCGAAGCCCTGCGCAGTCTGCGCACCAGCCTGCACTTCGCCCGCCTGGAAGCGAAAAACAATGTGCTGATGATCTCCGGATCCGGCCCGGATGTCGGCAAGACCTTCGTTGCCGCCAACCTCGCCGCCGTCATCGCGCAAAGCAACCAGCGGGTATTGCTGATCGACGGCGACATGCGCATGGGCTCGCTGCACAGGATCGTTGGCAGCAAACCCAGCGCGGGCCTTTCCGAGCTGATTTCCGGCCAGGCCGACCTGGACGAGGCAACACACCAGATCGGGTCGCTGGAAAACCTGCACTTCATCGCACGCGGCAAGGTGCCGCCGAATCCTTCCGAGTTGCTGATGAACGCCCGGTTCTCCGCATTGCTCGATCACCTGAAGCGGATGTACGACCTGATCATCATCGACACGCCGCCCATCCTGGCGGTGACCGATGCCGCGCTCATTGGCCACCATGCCGGCACCGCCCTGCTGGTGGTGCGCTTCGGGCTCAATCAGCCGCGCGAAATCGCGCTGGCCAGGCAGCGCTTCGAGCAGAACGGCGTTCCGATCAAGGGCGCCATCTTCAATGCCGTGGAAAAGCGCAGCAGCGGCTACTACGCCTACGCCTACTACGGCGTCGGCAAGGCGCTGTCATGACCGCCGGCCACGACACCAACGCGACACGCGACGAGGCAGGCTGCATGCGCCGGGGGAACGAATGACGACGGCCACGACGACGCCAGCGCCCGATCGGCGCGGCGCCGCGGACGCCCTCCCGGGATCACGCAGGATCAGTTCCATGCCCAGCTTGAAGAACTTCGCCCTCATCGGCGCCGCCGGTTACATCGCCCCGCGCCACATGCAGGCCATCAAGGCCTCCGGCAACCGCCTGCTGGCGGCCTTCGATCCGAACGACTCGGTGGGCATCATCGACAGCCATTTCCCCGACGCCGACTTCTTCACCGAGTTCGAGCGCTTCGACCGCCACGTCGACCTGCGCCGGCGTGCCGGGAACGGCGGCCAGATCGACTACGTCGCCATCTGCTCGCCGAACTACCTGCACGATTCGCACATGCGCTTCGCCCTGCGCTCCGGCGCCCACGCGATCTGCGAGAAGCCGCTGGTGCTCAATCCTTGGAACATCGACGGCCTGGCGGAGATCGAGCGGGAAACCGGCAGGCGCATCAACACCATCCTGCAGCTACGCCTGCACCCCGCGATCATCGCCCTGCGCGACAAGGTCCGGCACGAACCGGCGCGCGGCAAGCACGAGGTGGACCTTGCCTACGTCACCTCGCGCGGCCACTGGTACCTGCAGAGCTGGAAGGGCGATCCGAAGAAATCCGGCGGCATCGCCACCAACATCGGCGTGCATTTCTTCGACATGCTGCATTACGTGTTCGGGGCGCTGCAGCTCAACGTGGTGCACCTGTGCAGCGAAACGAAGGCGGCCGGCTACCTCGAATACGAGAATGCCCGCGTGCGCTGGTTCCTGTCGGTGGATGTCGAGGACGTGCCCGCCGCACAACGCGAAGCCGGGCAGCGCACCTACCGCTCGATCACCGTGGACGGCGAGGAGATCGAGTTTTCCGGCGGCTTCACCGACCTGCACAACCGCAGTTACGAGGAGATCCTCGCCGGCCGCGGCTTCGGCCTGGAGGAAAACCGCACCGCCATCGACACCGTGGCGGCGATCCGCAACGGCAAGGCCACCCCCTCCGCGGGCGACGTTCACCCGTTCCTGCAACGGCAAGCCTGAAAAGGACGCAGCATGGACCACTACCAGCACCCGTCCGCCATCGTCGATGAAGGTGCCCGGATCGGCGCAGGCTCCCGCGTGTGGCACTTCGTGCACGTCTGCGGCGGCGCCCGCATCGGCAAAGAGGTTTCGCTCGGCCAGAACGTGTTCGTCGGCAACCGGGTCGTCATCGGCGACCGCTGCAAGATCCAGAACAACGTGTCGGTGTACGACAACGTGACGCTGGAGGAAGGGGTCTTCTGCGGCCCCAGCATGGTGTTCACCAATGTCTACAACCCCCGCTCGCTGATCGAGCGCAAGGACGAATACCAGGACACCGTGGTCCGCCGCGGCGCCACCCTGGGAGCGAACTGCACCGTCGTCTGCGGCATCACCATCGGCGAGTTCGCCTTCGTCGGCGCCGGCGCGGTGGTCACCCGCGACGTGCCGGCCTATGCCCTGATGGTGGGTGTGCCGGCGCGGCAGATCGGCTGGATGAGCGAATTCGGCGAACGGCTCGACCTGCCGCTGGAAGGCCACGCCGAAGCCGTCTGCGCCCATACCGGCAGTCGCTACGTGCTGGCCGGCAGCACGTTGCACAGGCAGGGCGCCGGCACATGATCGACTTCATCGACCTCAAGATCCAGCAAGCCCGCATCAGGGACCGCCTCGACGCCGGGATCGCACGCGTGCTGTCCCACGGCCAGTACATCCTCGGCCCCGAAGTGGCCGAGCTGGAGGCGAAGCTGGCCGCCTTCGTCGGCGCCAGGCATTGCATCAGCTGCGCGAACGGCACGGACGCGCTGCAGATCGCGCAGATGGCGCTGGGTATCGGCAGCGGCGACGAAGTCATCATGCCCGGCTTCACCTACATCGCCACGGCGGAAACGGTGGCGTTGCTGGGCGCCAGGCCGGTGTACGTGGATATCGATCCGCGCACCTACAACCTCGATCCCGCCGGGCTCGAGGCGGCGATCAACCCGCGGACCCGCGCGATCATCCCGGTTTCGCTTTACGGGCAGTGCGCGGATTTCGATGCCATCAATGCGATCGCCGGCAGGCATGGCATTCCGGTGATCGAGGATGCCGCGCAGAGTTTCGGCGCGCTCTACAAGGGGCGGCGATCATGCAACCTGAGCACGATCGCCTGCGCCAGCTTCTTCCCCAGCAAGCCACTGGGCTGCTATGGCGACGGCGGGGCGGTTTTCACCAATGACGACCAGCTTGCCCAGGCCGTGCGGCAAATCGCGCGTCACGGCCAGGATCGCCGCTACCACCACGTTCGCATCGGCGTGAACAGCCGGCTGGACACGTTGCAGGCGGCCATCCTGCTGGCCAAGCTGGAAATCTTCGAGGACGAAATCGAACGGCGGCAGCGCGTCGCGGCCCGTTACGGTGCGCTGCTCGCCGGAGCCGGCAGCGCCACCCTGCCCCATGTCGAACCGCACAACACCAGCGTCTACGCCCAGTACACGATCTGTGTGGACGATCGCGACTCCGTGCAGGCACGACTGAAGGACGCGGGCATTCCCACCGTGGTGCATTACCCGGTTCCGATCAATCGGCAGCCCGCGGTGGCGGATGCCGGCGCGCGTCTCCCGGTGGGCGACGAAGTGGCCAGTCGGGTACTCAGCTTGCCCATGCACCCGTATCTGACGGAGTCACAGACAAGCCTGATCGCGGAAAACATCATCGCGGCCTCCATGAAACAGGTTCGGCCATGCTCGATCTCCTTGCCAGGCTGATAAGCGGTTCGGTCAACTGGGCGCAGCGCAGGAGCCACGTCCGGCGATTGCGCGAGTACAGCGGCATATCGCCGCGCGCCACGATCGGCCTGGGATCGAAGCTGATCGGCCCCAAGCAGCATTTCCTGATCGGCGAGCAGAGCTATCTCAACCAGGCGCACCTGTCATGCGGCATGCATTCCAAAGTCGTCATCGGCCGCAGCTGCGCCATTGGCTACAACGTCTCGATCAAGGCGATCACGCACTCGCAGGACAGGCCCACCAACAATGCGGCGGGCCCGATCATCCACCTGGAGCGCGACATCGTCATCGGCGATGACTGCTGGATAGGCGACAACGTCTATATCCGGGAAGGCGTCACGCTGGGCAACAACGTGATCGTCGGTGCCAATTCCGTGGTCACGCGATCGGTACCGGACAACCGGGTGATTGCCGGTGTTCCCGCGCGAGTCATCAGGGAGCGATGACATGCAAGCACCGACCATGTCGTCCCGGCATCTGCACCAGCCGCCTGGCGGCGGCGATCTCTCCAGGGAACGGGCGCCTGCGCTGCACCGGCATGGATGCGTGGCCGGCGTGACCTGTCAGCAGTTATGGCCAATGCAGGATCTGCACGCATGAAGAAAATCATATTCGACAAATGCTATGCGTTTTCCGGTGACGCGGAACTGGAAGAGCTGCTCGCGGAAAGCCTGGACCTGTACGCGGATGCCGGCGACCGCGAGCCCGAGGTGAACGTACGCATCGGCCGCGCCGTGCCCGCGTACAAGCCTTCCTCGATCAATCCCAGGGTGCACGAGACATTCGAGCGCGGGATGCTGACATCCTTTCCCACCGTCGACGTCTACTGGGAGCGTGCCGGCGACGATCGCCTGGAGGTGGACGTCGTCATCAAGCCGCGACGCGGCATCCGGCGTACGGTCCACAAGCTGCTGTCGATGGAGTATCCGCGCGAGGCCGAGGCGTTCGAGCAGATCCTGCACGAGTTCGTGCTGGTCCCGTCGGTCTATTTCTTCAAGGACGTGGTGCCGATCCATGCCGCCTCCGTGGCGATCGGCGGCAGCGCCTGCCTGCTCGCCGGCACCGGCGGTGCCGGCAAGTCGTCGGCCATGCTCGCGCTGAGGGACAGCGAGGATGTCGGCTTCGTCAGCGACGATATCGTCGTCATGTCCGACACCGCACGCGTCAACGGCAACATGGCGTGGCCGAAGATCTACGGCTACAACTGCGTCGGCAACGCGATGAAAAGCGAGATTCTCGCGGGCCGCGGATGGATCGACCGCGCCCACTTCAACATCAAGAACCATGTGAACTCCGCCAACGTGCGACGCAAGATGTCGCCCGACCGCCTGTACAGCCGGGTGGAGTCCGCTTCGGTGCCGTTGTCCCGCCTGTACTACGTGGTGCGCGAGAACGTGCCCGAGATATGCGTGTCCGAGCTTGACCTGGCCAATGCCGTCGAGATGACGATTGCCGTCATCAGCGCCGAATACAGCATTTTCCACGACCATCTCTACTGGGAGAAATACAACGCGCTGGCCACGGGGCGGCCCGCGATGCTGACGATGGAAGAAGTGACCGCGAACTGGCGCCGCGTGCTCACGACGAGCCTCGCCACGGCAGGCCGCTTCAAGATCAGCGTTCCCTTCGAGGTGGACCATGCCGTCTACCAGGACAGCGTGACCGACATCGTCGTCACGGGCATGGCCGCATGATCGTGAACATCGCCATCCTGACCAATGCCTATCCCTACCTCCCCGGTGAGCAGTTCATCGAGGACGAGATCGGCTACTGGGCCGCGCGCACCGATGCCCGCGTGACGCTGCTGCCGGCGCTGGCCGCGGGAGCGCCGCGGCCCGTGCCCACGGGCATCGCGGTCGACCTCGGCATGGCGCGCTCCGCCAAACACCGGCGACTGTGGTTCATGCTGCTGGCGCTGTGTTCCGCGATCTTCCGGCGTGAGCTCGGCCAGCTGCGGCGGTCGCGCAAGACGAATCCGCGCACGGTCGTGCGCGCCCTGCTGCACACATCCAAGGTGTTCGAACAGGCCGCGCAGTTGCGCCGATACGCCGGCAACCACGGCCCGATCGACGTGGCCTACTGCTACTGGAACGAAACGCAGGCCTGTGCCGCCGTGCTGGCCAGGAAGGCCGGCGCGGTGCGCAAGGTCGTCTCCCGCGTGCATGGCTTCGATCTGTACGAAGCGCGCCGCAGGGACGGCTACATGCCGCTCAAGCGCCAGTTCATTGCCGACTACGACGCGGTCTTCGCGCTGTCGCGCGAGGCGCGGGCCTACCTGCAACGGACCTACGGCGCCCCGCCGGGCAAGGTCCGCGTCAGCCCGCTGGGCGTGCCGCTGGCCGGCGCGCGCGCGCGCCCGAGCGCGGCCGGATGCCTGCGGGTGGTGTCGGTTTCCTCCTGCCTGCGCGTGAAACGGCTGGACCGGATCGTCGGCGCCATGGCCCTGCTCGGCCGCCGTCATCCGGACATCAGCATGACCTGGACACATATCGGCGCCGGCCCGCTGCTGGAGGAAATCACGGCACAGGCCAGGGCGGAACTGCGCGGGCTGGGCAACGTCACCTGCACCTTCCTCGGCGAACTGCCCAACCATGCCGTCAAGGCGTATTACCTCAATACTCCGGTGGACATGCTGGTCAATGCCAGCGAATCCGAAGGCGTCCCGGTTTCCATCATGGAGGCCATGAGCGCGGGCGTGCCGGCCGTCGCCCCCGACGTGGGCGGCATCTCCAGCCTGGTATCCGACCGCTGCGGCGTCTTGCTGGGCCCGCGCCCCGATGCCCGGGAAATTGCCGAAGCAATGGAGCGGGTGGCGTTCGCGGACGGACGCGACAGCCGGCGCGCGCAGGCCCGGCAGGCGATCGAGGCCGGCTTCGACGCCGCCAGGAATTACCGGGATTTCGTTGCAGACGTGATCGCCATCGGCGCTTCCAGCGACAGGCAACCGGAACGCGCCTTTCAGCGGCCGGCATACCGGATCCGACAAGCGACAAGACGGTGATCACGACAACGGCTCAACAGGACAGGTCGACGGGTGAACATACGAACCGTGCTGGCATTTGCCATCGGCCCCATCGCCACCGCCGTGCTTGGCCTGGTGACGGTGCCGGTGATCGCCTGGGTATTTCCGCCCGCCGACGTGGGCCGGCTGAACATCGTGCAGATCGCGGTGTCGTTCGGCGTCCTGCTGTTCAACCTCGGGCTCGACCGCGCCTACGTGCGGGAATACCACGAATGGAGCGATCGCGGCGCACTGCTGAAAGCCTGCTTCACCCCGGGGCTCGCGCTGATGCTGCTGGTGATGCTGGCCACCATACCGATCGACGAGCGCCTGGCCGACTGGCTGTTCGGCCTCGGGCATATCGCGTATTACTGGACGCTCGTGGCCTGCGTGGTGGTGAGCTTCGTCTCGCGCTTCCTTTCGCTGATCCTGCGCATGCAGGACCGCGGCATGGCGTTCTCGCTGAGCCAGATCCTGCCCAAGGTGATTCTCCTGCTGGCCGTGGGCGTGCTGGCGCTGCCGGCCTTTTCGAGGTCGTTCGGTGCATTGGAAGCGGCCTACCTGGCTTCGCTGCTGGCCGTCCTGCTCGTCTACAGCCTGAACACCTGGCGCGAATGGAGCCCGGCCCTGCTGGCCCCGGTTTCCCGCGCGCAGGTTCGCGGCCTGCTCGACTATGGCGTGCCGCTGATCTTTGCCGGCGTGGCCTACTGGGGGCTGGATGCCACCAGCACGCTGGCCTTGCGTTCGCTGTCCACCCTGCCGGAGCTGGCGATCTATTCGGTCTCCATGAGCTTCGCCGGCGTGGGCGTGGTCTTCCAGACGATCTTCACCGTGCTGTGGGCACCGATGGTCTACAAGTGGGTGGCGCATGGCGTGGACATGCGGCGCGTCGACCACGTCGCCCAGCAGGCACTGGCCGTGGTCTGCACCATCTGGGCCCTGAGCGGAGCCTTGTCGTGGCTGACCGACTTCGTGCTGCCCGCGCACTACGCGCAGGTGAAGTACCTGATGCTGTGCTGCATCGGCGAGCCGCTGCTCTACACCCTCTCCGAAGTGACCTGCGTCGGCATCGGGATCACGCGCCGATCCATGTTGTCGCTGTGGTCGACCATCGCGGGACTGGTCGTCAACGTCGTCATCAGCGTGTGGCTGGTGCCCGACCATGGCGCGGCCGGCGCGGTGGTGGCCAACTCCGTTGCGTTCCTGGTTTTCTTCGTGGCGCGGACCGAAGCCTCGGCCCATGTCTGGCGCCCCTTCCCGCGCGCCCGGCTGTATGCGTTCGTCACGGCCGGCGTGGGCCTGTCCATCGCCACGCTGGTGTACGGTCCCCGCGCCCCGGTTCATCTCAGCCTGGTCTGGCTGGCGTTGCTGCCGGTCGTGATCTGGTGCTTCCGCACCGAATGGGCCGGCATGTACCAGTCGGTGCTCCACTCGCTCAGATTGGAGCGCATCTACCCGGAGCCGGAGGAAGACCCCGGCATGCTGCCATGAGCAGGATCGCGCCCTGCCGCATGCCGCGCTGCCATGGTTCCGCCGTCCCGGTCGACGCAGCGGCGGGCGGATGGGGGCTGCGGCCATGACGAAGATCAACCTGTTCGTCTTCGCGGCGCACCACTTGTCCGGCAATATCGCCGCGCAACGGTTCAAGGGCCTGCTGAAGTATCTGGATCCAGCGAAATACCGGATCTTCGTCTTCGCCCGGGAGCCCGCGGCCGGCGCGCCCGCAGCGGCGGTGCCGCCGGCGGCGGACGTCACCATCCTGCCGTTGCCCGGACACTGCGTGGGGAGCGAATCCTCCGCCGCGTCGTCGCTGCTGACCCTGGCGGCGGCCTTCGTGCGGCCGCTGCCGTTCCTGCTTGCCGGGGGCGGCGGGCGCGCGCGGCCGTGGCTGGTGCAGGCGCTGGCCGAGGCCGATCGGCTGTGTGCCGGGAGACTGGCCGCGGGCGAGCGCTGCGTGGCCATCGGCACGTACTCGCCGATCGACGCCCTGATCGCCGCCGCGAGCCTGGCCAGCCGGCATGGCATCGGCTGCCTGCAGGATTTCCGGGACGGATTCGTCTTCGAGCCGCTGGGCAAACCCGGTTGGCTGCGGACACGGATGCGCAAACTGATCGAGGCCCGCGTGGTGGCAGGCGCCGGCCTGGTCACTTCGGTGAGCCCTCCCCTGGTGGCCGATTTCCAGCGCCGCTACCCGCACAAGGCCGCGGCCACCCTGCCCAACGGCTACGACCCGGCCGATTTCGCCGCGCCGGGCGGCGAGGCCGGCGACGACACGCGCGTCGCCGCGATCCTTGCCCGGCACGTTCCGCCCGGTACGCTGCTGGTCGGGCATTTCGGGCGCATCGGCGCCAGCGACGGCTCGGCATCGAAAAGCCTCGATTTCCTCGTCGATGCGCTGAACGCGTCCCCCGAAACCGCGGCGAACAAGCACGTGATGTTCGTGGGCGAGCTGACCGATGCCGAACGGGCCACGCTCGAACGGGCCAGGTTTTCCGTCAGCGTGCACGGACCGGTGGAACGCACGCTGGCGTTGCGGCTGATGCAGCGTTGCGACAGGTTGCTGCTGCTGACTGGTTCGCGTGCCAGTTGCGCCACCGGAAAGCTGTTCGAGTACCTCGCCGCGGGGGCGGACATCGTCTGCATTTCCGGAGTGCGCAACGCCGCCACCGCCATCCTCGCCGAGACGGGAGCGGGGCACAGCCTGCTGACCGGCGAGAGCGCATCTGCTGGCGACGCGTTGCGGATCGCCCTGTCGCCCCCCGCCGCCACCGCGCAGCGCGACATCAGCCCCTACAGCAAGCTCGCGCAGGCCGGCATGCTCGATCGCTGGATCTCGGAAATGGTGCAGCCATGACTCCCGGCCACGATTCACCACGGACCGCCCAGGCGAGCCTGTCCCTGCCGTCCACCGCATTCGAGGACGCGGGCTGGTATCGGCTCACCGTGGGCCACCTGTTCCTGGGGGCGGCCTTCCTGCTGCTGTTCCTTGCCGTGGTCGTCCCGAATTCGCTGCCCATCCCCACCGCGGCGGTGATGGGCCTGGCTTTCATGCTGGCGCTGCCGGGACTGCGCATCAGTCCGGGCTTCAGGAACCTGCTGACGATGTATGCCTGCACGGTGATCGTGACGATCATCTACGTGATCGTGGGCGGCATGCACGGTGCGCCGCTGATCGCCATCGCCGAGGTGGCGGCGATCTACATCGTTTCGCCGCTGCTGTGGACGATCATCGCCGAGGCCTTGCTGAGGCGGCTTGGCGCCGAGCGGCTGATCGGCTGGTTCGTCCTGCTCAGCCTGCTGTGCGTGCTCAGCGTCGCCCTGTTCTTCTATCTGTATTTCCGGCACGGCGCGGCCGCGGTGGCCTTCTTCTTCCAGGGAGCCAACATCAACCAGAACGAGGGATTTTCCGGCGCCACCATGCATGTCTATGGCTCGCTGATCTTCCTGTGCGGCGGCTTTTTCAGCTCGCCCGAACTGATCAAGGGCAGGCTGCTGCGGTTCGTGCTGCTGGCGGCGCTGCTGATCTGCGCGCTCACCTCCGGCCGCTCGGCGCTGATCCTCGCGGTGCCGCTCGGCTGGCTGCTGGGCCTGGTGCTGGCAGCGCGCACCACCGAGCATCCGCACAGATCGCCGCTCACCCGCGCCATCCGCTATGGCCTGCCGATGCTAGTCGCGGTGGTGGCGGCACTGTTCCTGCTGCAGGCCTACACGCAAATCAGCCTGTCGAAGGTGCTCGACGTCGTCACCGCCAAGCTCGCCTCGGGTGGCGGCAGCGCACGTGCGCAGATGAGCCATTCGCTGTTCACCGCCATTCTCGATGACAACGGCGTGGGGGCCGGGCACGGCGTCGGCGTCAGTTTCGTCAGCGATCCGATCCACCCCTGGCGTTACGAGGTGGTATGGCTGGCTACGTTCTATCGGGTCGGGATCATCGGCACGCTGATCTATGCGCTGCCATTCCTGGCCTACATGGCCGCCGTGGCGCGGCTGGCCTATGCCCGCTGCTTGCCGCCACGGCACAAGTTCATGTTCTGCGGCTTTTTCTGCGCCTTCCTCGGCACCAACACGAACCCCTACATCGAGGCCTTCGCCTTCCAGTGGATGTACGTCATCCCGCTGGTGGCGTTGTTCGTCGAGTACCCGGCGAACCTGCGGCGGACGGTGGAATGAAGCGTCTCCGGGTGCTGCTGTTTTCCAGATATTCCAGGCTGGGCCCCAGTTCGCGGCTGCGCAGCCTGCAGTACCTGCCCCTGCTGCGCGACCGCGGAATCGACGTGCGGGTGCATGCGCTGTTCCCCGATGCCTATCTCGAGGCCCTGTACGGGAACCGCCCCGGAATCACCCGGCATCTCGCATGGCGGTACTGCTGCCAGCGGGTCATGCAGCTTCTACGCCGCGACGAGCACGACCTCGCCTGGATCGAGGGCGAGTTGTTCCCCTACCTGCCGTACTGGCTGGAGTCGATGCTGGCGCGATCCGCCAAGCCATACGTCGTGGACTACGACGATGCGCTGTTCCACAAGTACGACTTGTCGCCAAGCCCGCTGGTGCGGCGCATGCTGGGCCGCAAGATCGACCGGGTCATGCGCGGTGCCGCCTGCGTGGTCGCCGGCAACCGCTACCTCGCCGCGCGCGCCGCGCAGGCGGGTGCGACGCGGATCGAGGTCATACCGACCGTCGTGGACGAGAAACGCTACGCGGTGGTGAACCATGCGGATGGCCACCGGCCGGTCATCGGCTGGATCGGCTCGCCCGCCACCGAGGAATACCTGCTGGACAGCCGCGAAGTGCTGCAGCAGGTCTGCGCCAGCCATGGCGCGCACCTGCTGCTGGTGGGACCGCGAACGGAGATCGTCGGCCGCTTCGACGGCATCGTGCCGGAGGTGGCGGCATGGTCCGAGGACAGCGAGGCCGCGACGATCGCGCGGATGGACATCGGCATCATGCCGTTGCGCGACGGCCCGTGGGAACGCGGCAAGTGCGGCTACAAGATCATCCAGTACATGGCGTGCGGCCTGCCGGTGGTCGCCTCGGCGGTCGGCGCGAACGTCGACATCGTGCGCCATGGCGAAGACGGCTTCCTGGCGACGGAGGCAGCCGCGTGGCAGGACGGCCTCGAGCGGCTGATCCTGAGCCGCCCCCTGCGTACGCGCATGGGCCTGGCGGGTCGTGCCCGCGTCGAGGACGAATACAGCGTGACCGTGCAGGCGCCACGCCTCGCGGATGTGATGCACGGCGTGGGGCGGCACTGATGTGCGGCCTGGCCGGATTCTGGCAGTTGCATGGCGGTGCACGCGATGCGCTGCTGGAGCAGGTGCAATCGATGTCGGCCCGGCTGCGCCATCGCGGTCCTGACGACAGCGGCGCGTGGTGCGACGAATCGGCCGGCATCGTGCTGGCGCATCGACGCCTGTCCATCCTCGACCTCTCGCCGGCCGGCCACCAGCCCATGCTCTCGGCCTGCGGGCGTTACGTCCTCGTGTTCAACGGCGAGATCTACAACCATCCGGACCTGCGCCAGCGCCTGCTCGCGGAAGGCGCGGCCATCGCCTGGCGCGGGCATTCGGATACCGAGACCTTGCTCGCATGCTTCCTCGCGTGGGGCGTCGAGCGGACCCTGCAGGCATGCGTCGGCATGTTCGCCTTCGCGTTGTGGGATCGCCAGCAGCGGGCACTCACGCTCGCGCGCGACCGCCTGGGCGAGAAGCCGCTGTACTACGCATGGCAGGGCGATACCCTGCTGTTCGGCTCGGAGCTCAAGGCATTGAAGGCACATGCGGCCTTCCGTGCGGGTGTCGATCGCGACGCGCTGGCGCTGCTGCTGCGCCACGACTGCATTCCCGCGCCGTACTCGATTTGCCGCGGCGTCTTCAAGCTTCGCCCCGGGCACCTGCTGCGCATCACCGCCGATGCGCCACGGAGCGCGCAGGCCGCGGCGTACTGGCGCTACAACGACGCCGTCGAAGCGGGCCTGGCCGACCCGCTTCGCTGTTCGGATGCCGAAGCGGCCGATGCGCTGGAACAACAGCTGGGCACCAGCATCGGCGCGCAGATGCTGGCCGACGTGCCGCTGGGCGCGTTCCTCAGCGGCGGCATCGACAGCAGCACGGTCGTGGCCCTGATGCAGGCACGCAGCCAGCGCCCGATCAAGACCTTCACCATGGGCTTCGGCGAGACCGGCTACGACGAGGCCACCCACGCCAAGGCAGTGGCCAGGCATCTCGGCACCGAGCATACCGAGCTTTACGTGCGCCCCGAGGACGCCCTGGCGGTCATCCCGCGCCTTCCCTCGATCTACTGCGAGCCTTTCAGCGACAGCTCGCAGATTCCCACTTTCCTGATCAGCCAGCTGACCCGCCGCGAGGTGACGGTGGCGTTGAGCGGCGACGGCGGCGATGAACTTTTCGGCGGCTACAACCGCTACCTGGGCGCGCGCACGGCCTGGGAGCGGATGCAGCGCCTGCCGTCGTTCGTCCGCCACGCCAGCGCCGGCATGCTGCGCGCCCTGTCGCCGACGGCATGGGACCGATGGTTCGAACGCGCCAGACCGCTGCTGCCGAAGCGCTGGCATCTGGCCACGCCCGGCGACAAGGCGCAGAAACTGGCCGACGTGCTCCCGCTGTCGAGCGGCCACGCCTTTTTCCTGCACCTCGCCAGCCAGTGGAAGAACCCGGACGGCGTCGTGATCGGCGCGCACGAGCCCGCGACCCTGCTGACCGATCCGGCAACCTGGCCGGACACCGGGAACCTGGCGCAATGGATGATGGCGATGGACGCGCAGAGCTACCTGCCCGACGACATCCTGGCGAAGGTCGACCGGGCCGCCATGGCCAACAGCCTGGAGACGCGCGTGCCGATGCTCGACCATCGCGTGGTCGAGCTGGCGTGGCGCCTGCCCCTGCACCAGAAGATACGCGACGGCGAAGGCAAGTGGCTGCTGCGCCAGGTGCTGTACCGGCACGTGCCCAGGGAACTGACCGAACGGCCCAAGATGGGCTTCGGCATCCCGCTCGACAGCTGGCTGCGCGGCCCCCTGCGCGACTGGGCGGAAGCCCTGCTCGACGAGAACCGCCTGCGCCGGGAAGGCTATTTCCACCCGGCGCCGATCCGGCGGAAATGGAAGGAGCACCTGGGCGGCCGGCGCAACTGGCAGCACCCGCTGTGGAGCGTGCTCATGTTCCAGGCATGGCTGGATGAAAACCGGAGGACGTCGCCATGACGCCATTGCGCGCGAGCCGCACGCCCTGCCCTCCCCCCCGCGGACAACGCGGCACGCCCGTGGCCCTGCGCGAGGCACAACCATGAAAGCTGTCCTGTTCGCCAACACGGACTGGTATCTCTACAACTTCCGCCGCTCGCTGGCGATGTCCCTGCGGCAGCAGGGATACGACGTCCTGCTGATTTCCCCGCCGGGGCCTTATGGCGGCAAGCTGCGGGCCCTCGGCCTGCGATGGGAACCACTGCCGATGGCGCGGCGCAGCCTCAACCCGCTGCGTGAAGCGGCGTTGCTGTGGCATCTCGTCCGCCTGCTGCAACGCGAACGGCCGATGCTGGTGCACGGCTTCACCATCAAGTGCGCCGTGTACGGCTCGCTGGCGGCGCGACTGGCCGGCGTACCCGCCCGGGTGAACGCCGTCGCCGGCATGGGTTACGTGTTCACCAGCCCGCACGTCAAGGCACGACTGTTGCGACCGCTGGTGCGCGGCTTGCTGCGCCTCGCGCTGGGTGGCAGCGGCGCGCGGCTCATCCTGCAGAATGCGGACGACGTTGCGTTGTTCCGGCAGGCCGGACTTGTCGACCCGCAGCACATCCGCCTGATCCGGGGTTCGGGCGTGAATTGCGCGCAGTTCGCCGCAGGGACGCACACGAAGGCCCCGGGCGACGGACGCATGCGCGTACTGCTGGCAAGCCGGCTGCTCTGGGACAAGGGCCTGGCCGAGTTCGTCACCGCCATCCGGCAGCTACGCCTCCAGGGCTGCGCGGTCCATGCCCTGCTCGCCGGTACGCCGGACCCGGGCAACCCGGCCGCGGTTCCGGAAGCGACGATACGCGAGTGGGTGGCGGAGGGACTGGTCACCTGGCTCGGCCATGTCGACGACATGGCCGGCCTGCTCGGTTCGGTCGATGTCGTGGTGCTGCCGAGCCACCGGGAAGGGTTGCCAAGGACGCTGGTCGAAGCCGCAGCCTGCGGGCTTCCCCTGGTCACCACCGACGTACCCGGTTGCCGCGAAGTGGTGACCGATGGCATCGACGGCTTGCTGGTTCCCAAGGGGGACGGCGAGGCGCTGGCGCAGGCCATCCGGCGGCTGCACGAGGATCCCGGGCTCGCGCAGCGGTTGGGCGAGGCCGCCCGCCTCAAGGCGCGGTCGCAGTTCGACGAGCGCATCGTCATCCAGCGCACCCTGGGGGTCTATGCGGAATTGTGCGATCCGCTGGCGGTGCCCGCCGGATCATCCTTGTAGAGGTCGATTTTCCGCGTCGTGCGCGCCCTGCCACGACACAACCCATGCGCCGTTCGGAGAACCGCATTCACCGCCATGGAATCGACTGACGGGCTTTGCCGGAACCGCACCACCCGTTCCCGAAGCCGTACACGATCGGAGACTGTGCCATGCAATCCTCACCGCATGTGACGAATGTCCTGGATTTCCTGCCCACGACGGAACATGCCGCGATCCGCGCGGGCCACAGCACGTACGATTGCACCGGAGGCATCCAGGCAGCCATAGACGGGGCCGACGGCAAGGTTTTCGTGCCCGCCGGGGTCTACCCCGTAAGGCAGCTCAACCTCAAGTCGGATGTCGAGCTGTATGGCGCCGGACAGGCCAGCGAGCTGAGGGCATACGACGATTCGCTGGCCTGCGAGTTCATGCTCGCCACCCATGTCCGCGACGGCGGCAGCGCAAACGTCGCGGACAACATGCGCAACATCCGCCTGCACGACCTCAAGCTCGACGGACGCGTGGCCGAATTCGGCTACCAGCAATACTTCTACCTGCTGGCCGTCAACGCCACGTCGGACCTGACGGTCGAACGGGTGACCTTCCACGGCTTCCGCGGAGACGGCATGTATGTCGGCTCGGGAACGCTCCGCAGCACCGAGCGCCACAACCAGCGCATCGCCGTGCGAGACTGCGTGTTCGACGGCGCGGTCAAGGACAACCGCAACGGCCTGTCCGTCATCGACTGCGACCATCTGGTCGTCGAGAACTGCGTCTTCCGGAACATCGGCAACGCGAAACTTTCGCACTCGGTCGGCGGCATCGATTTCGAGCCCGACCACGACTGGAGCGTGTATCGCGACGTGACCATCGCCCATTGCAGGTTCATCGATATCGACACCGTGAACACGGCGGGCATCACGTTCTTCAACGGCCACCAGTCCGGCGACAACATCCACGATTGGGTCGTGTCGGATTGCCAGTTCACGAATTGCTACTGGGGCATCGATACCGCGACGAAGGCCAAGACCACCACCAGCACTGCCGACAACCTCTCCGTGCTCAACTGCCACTTCCTCAATTCGATTCGTGTCGATGTGGCGGTCAACGGCCTGAGCGGCACGCAGATCAGCGGATGCACCTTCCAGCGCTCGCCGCCGGGATCCGGTCCGGGTGGTGACGCGATCCGACTGGGATCCTTCGCCTACCGGACCAGCGAAAATGCCATCAACACGGTGATCACGGGCAACACGTTCATCGGCATACGCCCGCAGATGGGCGCGATCGGCGTGCTTGGCGCCAACTGGGTGGTATGCGCGGGCAACGTATTCGTCGACATCCACGGCTCCTGCATCAACTTCGCCGAGGGCAATACCCCCGACAACAGCAGGGTCATCGGGTCGGTGATCATCTCCGGAAACAGGATCAGGCGCAGCGCAGGCGCGGCCCCGGGCACCGCCGCCATGTCCTTCCTCAGCACGAGCAGGCAGATGCGCATCACCGCAGGCCACCTGGTGGTGGAGCGCTCCATCGAATACGCCAACGACGTCGAAGACGGCATAAAGGACTTTGCCGCCGGCGCAACGATACGGTTTGTGGGAATCAGGTAGTCACCGCCGGACGCCCGCAACCGCAAGCCGCCATCGCCTTGGCGTAATCGTCGAGCTTCGGACCCCTGCGGGCTCGACGCGGATTGTCGCGTATGGCGTCAATGGCAAGCGAGGTCTTCTGCCGGGCAAACAGCCCGGTTTCATTGCCCGCCGCCCCCGCTCCTGTTCTCCCTGCCCTGTACCGCAAGATCGGGCGGAAGGGATTGCCGCCCCGTGCCCGCCGGCTTGATCTTCGCACTGGCGGCGACGTGTTGCGGGCCAAGGCTGTGTTGCCGGCGCGCTTCCTCGCGCGACCACATGCGCATGACGGTCGCCATGTATATGCCAAGGATCAGGCAAAACGCCGCGAGGTTCGCTCCCGTCGAATGAGCCGCACTGCTGACGAGCGCACCGATCGACGCGAGGCCGGCGGCAAGTACGACAAGTACCGCCAAGGTGGTTCGAGGCCCCAGACCGGTTCCCAGCAGGATATGGTGGATATGCCCACGATCCGGCTTGAACGGCGAGCGGCCTTCCCGCATGCGCCGGAACATCACCGCGAGCGTGTCGCACACCGGCAGCGCCACGCACCACAGCACATCGACCGGCGACAAGTGCGTTTGCGGCATCTGGCTCAGGCGGATGAGCGCCCATGCCAGCAGATAGCCGACCAGCGTGCTGCCGGCATCGCCCAGGAAGATCTTCCCGCCCAGGAAGCCGAGGTTGGCTGCCAGATAGGGCAAGGTTGCTGCGGCCAGCAAGGCCAGCAGCATGATGACCCCGTGCAAGGGCGTGGGAAAAGCGAACAGGATGATGGCAGCAATGCTGACCAGGGTCAGACTGCCGGCAAGCCCATCGATGCCGTCCATCATGTTGAACGCATTCACCAGTCCGATGACGGCAATCACGGTCATCGGCACGCCAAGCCAGCCAAGTATCACGTCGTGACCGAAGATGTGCCCCAGCGTGTGGATGTAAACACCGGTACTGGAGATCACCGTCAATATCACGATGGTCTGCGTCAGCAGGCGATCCCGCACGCTGAGGCCGAAGCGATCATCCAGCGCGCCGAGCAAGGCAAGCACGGCGGCGGTTTCCAGCAGGATCCCGTCGAATCCATGGAAGGCGTCGTAGCAGGCCGCTCCCGCGATCATCCCGGCGAAAATCGCCAGGCCGCCCACCAGCGGTATTTCGCCGAGATGCTGCTTGCGCTGGTCCGGATGGTCGACCAGGCCCAGCACCACGGCGAACCGGCGCATGACGACGATGGCTGCTGCGGATGCACATGCTGCAACCAAGCCATCGAGGAGCAATCGCAATTCCTGCATGGACCATCGCCTCCTACCAATCTCGAACGGGTCCCCCAAGGTCCGCGCGGGTTCAATTTGTGGGTGGTTCAGCCAACAACAGGCGGTCAGGGCCTTGACGGTCCGTGCCTCAAATCATGGATTCGCCGGATCGACACTTTTTCCTGCCGTCACCAGTCCGGAACCAACGAACAACTTGGCAGTGATTGCCTGATCAGGAACATCACGCTAACACCAGGCTTTTGAACCTATCACCTACAGATGTCGATTCTTGTACAGCGCAAATGACCTATTCAGCCACTGCCAGCCTATATGAGCATCACATGAACCAAATATTCAAATTGCGTTTCAAGAAATCCGTCTACTCCATGAATCGGTCATCCAGGTGCAGCGTTGCGCCGTGCGGATGAAACAGCATCACCGAACGCCGGTATACGGACGAATACCCGCAACATATAACTCATGGCGCCGGCAGAATGATCAGAAAATGCCAATACATGACCGGCCCGATTCACCCTCCGACGGAAGGCCCGGACGCATGTCTCTACGCGATCGTAACGATATGGCCCGGCTTGAACCCGGGCCATTGTCGCGACTGCAACAGCCGCCGCGGCAATGGCAATAACTTCTTCGCGGATCCCGAGCGCCCTCGCGTGGATTGCGCCGCGTGCATGCGATGACGACCAGGATTCGAGTCCCGCCCGCCGCCGGCATGGGTGGGCTTCAGGATTGCATCAGTGGGTCGCACTGTAATTCGCAGCGGCCGCACTGGTAACCAGGGTCGCTGAAGGCAGCAATTGGCTCAGGAAACGGTTCCAACGGGTTATGCCGGCGGCACCGACGAACACCACGTCGCCAGGCCTCAACCTGAAATCGTCTGCAAGTGCAAACGCGGATGGCGAGCGGGCATCGAGATGAAAGACCTTGGCCGGAGCGTTTTTCAGATCATTCGCGCCACGAATGACATAGACCGCCTTGCCATTGGAGGTGACCGGGTTGAGGCCCCCGACACGGCCCAGCGCCTGGGTCAGCGTGAGATAGGCAAGGGCCCGGAAGGTGACCGCCTGGGGACGCATCACCTCTCCCATCACGTACACCTCCTCGGCGTCGTTGTACGAAAGCAACAGGTGGTCGCCCGGCTTCAGGTAAATGTCCTTCGCCAACCCCCGGCCGTCGTACAAGGCGGCAAGATCCAGGTGGTAGGCGCGTCCGTCACGGCTCAATACCAGATCCGACATGTTGGCCCGATCGGAATTGATGGTTGCCGTGCCGAGCGCCTGGGCCAGGGTCAACGGGACCGACGTGATCGGCTGCGGATCGGTCTTCATGAATGCACCCTGGAGCAGCACGTGCTGGCTGTTGTAGCCGACGATGCTGACGTCCACCTGCGGCTTCGTCACGTACTTCGCGAGTTTCGATTGGATCGTCTGGCGCACCTCTTCGATCGTCATTCCCCCCACCTTGATGGAGCCCACGTAGGGATAGAACAGCGTCCCGTCCGATCGCACGAGACGCCCGTTGGCCGCCGTCTGCTGCTGCGTGCCGGCCGGCGACGTCAGCTCCGGATGATCCCAGACCGTGATGTAAAGCGAGTCTCCCGGACCGATGCGGTAAGGTCCCGGCTGATAGGACAACAGATCCTGTGGCACCGCTGCGTTCAACACCGGCGAATGATCCCCTGCCAGCAGTTGCGGAGTAATCGTCACCAGTTGCACCTGGCTGTTATCGGTTGGCGTACCGCGAACCAGGCCCTTCTCGGACATGTTTTGTCCTGGTGACCACACGCAGCCTCCAGCCAGCAAAGCGAACCCGAGAATGACAACGGTGCAAGTTGTTTTCATGATCAACAAGTCCTCGAAGATTCGATTTGCGGCAAACCACGTGAAACTGCCGAATGGCAGCACGCGCGATTCCGTTATTCGTGCATTTCGACTGCACGATTGCGATCCCGCCAGGCGAGGTTGCGTCTTTTGAGAGTAGCCAACCCAACCTGATCGATTAATAACCGCGGAGATAATCAACCGCCAGCAGGAGGGAAGAACGTGATGCCACACAAGACGTGAAATAAACATCACAATCGACCACTGCATTTAGAAGCCGTACACCTGACAATCGACAACCACGTTTAGAAGCCGTACATCTGACTCCGTCGTCGACCGCAGGGCGCATTGCGTCATGCCGGTGTTGTTCCGGCTGCAAAAACCGAACGGCCAACCTCGCCGTCCCGACTGTCTTTGCCCGTCGAAATCAAGAGTGCCGAGCCAAGTCCCTGGGACGGCCCGGCCTTCTGCAGTCGCACCACGCGCTGCGCTGGATGAGCCCGCAGCGCCTCGGCATCGGCAGCTCGCTGACAATTCTTGTCTCTGGCTGACTCGCTGCGCCACCACACGCCTGGCATCCGCGAGGCATGCATGCGGGCTGCCGCACTCCGGGCTCGGAGTGCGGGCCATGGTGAGCGGCCGCCCGTCAGCATCCGGAACGGATTGCGATGCCTATCGCAGATCCGCGTCCGGAATCACGATGCACCACGTCGCCTGGTGCCAACGCCCCCATTTGGCACGATACTGGCTTCCGCTGGGAATACTCAGCGCCTGTTCAGCCACCCGCCGCGGATGCAAAGAAGCATGGAAAACGACAAGAACAAGCCGTTTTGGGGGAAAAATTCCCGCGGATTCTGGCTCCTTGTTTGCCTGACGATCAGCGCCATGGCCGGCTGGGTGATGTTTCGCATGGGTATCCTTCATTGATCCAGGCTGCCCGTCCACGGAGTCATGGCCGGCTGGACTTTGCCTCCATGCCGGGCGACCCGGGCCGCACATGAATCATGGATCTGACGCGCCGCTCGACCGCCGAAACGCGCTTCATGGCCCAGCCGCCACAGGACCGCGACACAGTTGCATACGGTGACGCGCACTGCTGGCCGAGCCGGCGGCGGGCGCCTGCGACGCGGCGATCGTGGCGGTGGACCACCGCCGGTTCATGGCGCTGGGCACTGAAGGCGCGCGCCTGCGGCAAGCCCGAGTCCGTGTTCTGCGAGGTCAAGTACGCGCTGCCGCGCGACGCGGTCGATGACCGCCTTTGAACGGGTTTCCATGCCATGCAAATGCCGCTTGCCGGCTGGCAATCACCAAAGCAACGCAGGATCACCCATCGGCAAGGCAAACGTCGCCTCACACCAAGCCAGCCGGTCACCCGGAGAGTTACCGGTCAATGGCCCGCCTCTTCGTCGCGTCAAAGCCTGCGACTGCAAGGGCCGGAAACTTCCGGGGCGTTTCCCGGTCCCAGCTTGCCAATGCCATTTTTCCGTTGCGGGGCGATGCGCCAGTGCCCTGCATGCCTGACGGCAACAACCTTGGCCGCTCCCTTCACGACTTCATGAGCGCCGGCGAACCGGATGGAGCACCCAGTCGCCCATGGCGGCCTTCCGGGTGCCACCATGGCCTTGCTTGAAGCTGATACGCTTCCCCGGCGTGAAGCGGGCTGGAACTGGAATGAATACCGGCGCATTCACCATATCCATCGACTTCGAACTGTATTGGGGCGTGCGCGACACTCGCAGCCTCGATGCCTATCGCGATCATCTGGATGGTGTCGCACAAGCCATCCCGCGCATGCTGGACCTGTTCGAGCAACATCGCATCCACGCCACGTGGGCAACGGTGGGTTTCCTTTTTTGCCATGATCGCGATGCCGCGCTGTCGGCGGCTCCCTCCGCCAGACCCGGCTATGAGAACGGCGCGCTGTGTCCGTACCGTTACCTGGAACGGTCGGCGGATCTCGAAGAGCGCTATCACTTCGCGCCCAGGCTGGTCGAACTGGTCGCCGCGACACCAGGACAGGAAGTGGCGAGCCACACGTTCTCGCACTACTACTGCCGCGAGGCCGGCCAGACGGCGGCGACATTCAGTGCCGATCTCGCCGCGGCCACCCGCATCGCGGCTGCACAAGGGCTCGTCCTGCGCAGCCTGGTGTTTCCCCGCAACCAGTGGAATCCCGATTACCTGGCGGTGCTGGCCGAACACGGTTTCGCCGCCTACCGCGGCAACGAGCATGGCTGGCTCTATGCCGCCACCGACCACGGCGGGCAGAACGCCCTGCGCCGCATGGGCCGCCTGCTGGACAGCTATGTCAATCTCAGCGGACATCACACGTACACGCTGGAAAGCTGCGCCGGCAGTCTGCCGCTCAACTTTCCGGCCAGTCGCTTCCTGCGCCCCTGCAATCCGCGGCTGACCTGGCTGGAGGGCCTGCGGCTGCACCGGATCAGGCGCGCCATGCGCCATGCCGCCCGGCGCCGCGAGGTCTTCCACCTATGGTGGCACCCGCACAATTTCGGCGTCGACACCGATCGGAACATGCGCTTCCTGGAACGGGTGATCGAGGAGTTCGAGCACCTGCGGCGCGTCGAGGGCATGCGCTCGCTGGGCATGGCCGAACTCGCCGACGCACTGGCCGCGGAATGAACCGGCGGATCCCGCGCATCGTCATGCTGTGCGGGGACGGGACGTCGTCCCGGTTCCTGTACAACGCACTGGCGACCGAGGCGGAGATCCTCGCCGTCGTGATTGAGCGCAAGCCGTCGCCCCGGGCCATGATCCGGCACCGGGTGCGCCGGCTGGGCTGGCCCACGGTCATCGGCCAGCTTGCCTTCATCGTGTTCAACCGGCTGCTGGCACGCCTGCAACGCCGCCGTTTCGACGAGCTGATCCTTCGCTACGGACTGCAAGCCACCCCGCCGCCGCCAGGCATCACCCACCAGGTGGACAGCGTCAACACGGCAGCGGTACGCCGCCTGCTCAGGAAGCTCGATCCCGACGCGGTGGTCGTGAACGGCACGCGGATCCTCTCGCGCGCCGTGATCGACTGCATCCAGCGTCCCTTCATCAATACCCATGCCGGCATCACGCCGCGCTACCGTGGCGTGCACGGCGGTTACTGGGCACTGGTCCACGACGATATCGAGAACTGCGGCGTCACCGTCCACCTGGTCGACGCCGGCGTGGATACCGGCGGCGTGTTGTACCAGCAGCGCATCCGCATCGAGGACAGCGACGGTTTCAATACCTATCCGCTGCATCAGCTTGCCGCCGGGATCCCGCTGATGAAGCAGGCCCTGCGCGACGTGCTCGACGGCAGCCTCGTCAGCCATGACGGCGTTGCTCCATCCGGGCAGTGGTACCACCCCACCCTCGGCCAGTACCTCAGGTACCGGTTTTCCCGATCGGTCAAATAGAGTCGTCGGGCAATCCCGCGGGAAACATTCCGGCACGTTCGGCCATTCGCGAACTGCCCGGCAAGTGCATCACGCCCAAAACGAAGACGGCGACTTCTTCGCAGAGGTCGCCGCATCGAGGATCAACTTGGTAGCGGGGGCAGGATTCGAACCTGCGACCTTCGGGTTATGAGCCCGACGAGCTGCCAGACTGCTCCACCCCGCATCAGAGTCCGAAGATTCTAGCGAGACTCGCCATTTACTGCAAGCCTCGCCAAAGGACTTTCCATCAAATTCTTCAATCAGCCGAGGCCGAACGAGCGGCGGCACCAGCCCAGCAGCGGCCCCCAGTACACGCCCAGCACCAGCAGCGCCAGCGCATTGAGCGACAGCACCACGCGCAGCGAAGTGTCGGTCGAGGCCTGGTCGGCACCGCCCTCGACCGGCTTGTCGAAGTACATCACCTTGACCACGTGCAGGTAGTAGTACAGGCCGATGATCGCGAACACGGCACCAGTGATGGCCAGCCACAGCAGGTGCGCGTCGATCGCCGCCTGCAGCACCAGGTACTTCGCGTAGAAACCGAACAGCGGCGGCACACCGGCCAGCGAGAACATCGCCAGCGCCATCAGCGCGGCGAACCACGGCGAACGCTGGTTCAGGCCCTTGAGGTCGGCGATCTCCTCGCACTCGAAGCCGGCGCGGGCCAGCGCCAGGATCACGCCGAACGCCACCGTGCTCATCAGCGCGTAGCTGACCGCGTAGAACATCGCCGAGGCATAGCCTTCCGGCCCCGCGCTGGCCAGGCCCATCAGCAGATAGCCCATGTGCGAGATGGTCGAGTAGGCCAGCATGCGCTTGAGGTTGCTCTGCACGATCGCGACCAGGTTGCCGATCGCCATCGACAACACCGCGATCGCGGCCAGCATCAGCTGCCAGTGCTGCGACAGGTCGCCCAGTCCGGTCTCCAGCAGGCGCCAGGCCATGCCGAACGCGGCCAGCTTGGAGGTGGAGGCGATGAAGGTGGTGACCGGCGTGGAAGCACCCTGGTAGACGTCCGGGATCCACATGTGGAACGGCGCCGCGCCCAGCTTGAAGGCGATGCCCACCAGCATGAAGATCAAGCCGAACACCAGCAGGTGCGGCATCGCGCTGTGCGGCACCGCGCCGTGCAGCTGGGCCAGGTCCAGCGTGCCGGTGGCGCCGTACACCATCGACATGCCGTACAGCAGCATGCCCGAGGACAGCGCGCCCAGCACGAAGTACTTGATCGCCGCCTCCGAGGACAGCGGCGAATCGCGGTTCAGCGCCACCAGCGCGTACGACGACAGCGTCAGCAGTTCCAGCCCCAGGTAGATCATCACCAGGTTGCCGGCCGAGACCAGCAGCATCACGCCGATCGTGGCGAAGATCATCAGCGTGTAGAACTCGCCCACATACTGCTTGCGGTCCAGCAGGTAGGGCCGTGCGTAGATGAATACCAGCACGGTGCACAGCAACGCGAACACCTTGAGGATTTCCGAGGTCTGGTCGCGCACGAACATGTCGCCGAACGCGGTCACGGTGACGTCGGGCTGGCCCGCGATCACCATGTAGGCGGCCACCAGCAGCACCATGATGGAGATCCAGTGCAGCCAGCCACGCTGTTCCGGCTTCATGAAGGCATCCAGCAGCAGCAGCAAGCACGCCGCCGCCACCAGGTAGAACTCGGGCAACAGGACCAGGATGTCGTTGAAGGTAATCATGTTCTATCCCGATCAGATCTTGTGGATGGCCAGCTGCTGCACCAGCTGCGTCACCGAGCTGTCCATCAGGTGGATCAGCGGCTGCGGCCAGACGCCCAGCGCCACCGTGAGCGCTGCAAAGGCAAGCAGCACGAAGGTCTCGCGGCCGTTGATGTCCTTCATTTCGGCCACGTGCGGGTTGTGGATGTCGCCCCACAGCACGCGCTTGACCAGCCACAGCGTGTAGGCCGCGCCGATGATCAGGGTGAACGCGGCGAACAGCGCGATCCACGGGTTGGCGCTGAAGCTGGCCAGGATCACCATGAATTCGCCCACGAAACCGCTCGTGCCCGGCAGGCCGCAGTTCGCCATCGCGAACAGCACGTAGAAGAAGCCGAACCACGGCATCACGTTGATGACGCCGCCGTAGTCCTTGATCAGGCGGGTATGCAGGCGGTCGTACAGCACGCCGATGCAGGTGAACATCGCGCCGGAGACGAAACCGTGCGAGATCATCTGCACCATCGCGCCCTGCATGCCGAGGCGCGCCGCGTCGACGTTGCCGAGCTGGCGCGCCAGCATGAAGGCGATGAAGATGCCCAGCGTGACGAAGCCCATGTGCGCCACGGACGAGTACGCCACCAGCTTCTTCATGTCCTCCTGCACCAGCGCCACGTAGCCGATGTAGACGATCGCGACCAGGCTCAGCAGCACCACCAGCCAGGTGAAGTGCGCACCGGCATCGGGCACGATCGGCAGGATGAAGCGCAGCATGCCGTAGGTGCCGACCTTCAGCATCACCGCCGCCAGCACCACCGAGCCGCCGGTCGGTGCCTCCACGTGGGCATCCGGCAGCCAGGTGTGCACCGGCACCATCGGCACCTTGATCGCGAACGCGAGCAGGAAGGCGAAGAAGATCCACGCCTGCTCGGTGAAGCTCAGCGGCAGCGCCGCCAGCGTGCGCAGGTCGAACGTGCCGGCCTTGTGGTACAGGTACAGCAGCGCGATCAGCATGAAGATCGAGCCGAGGAAGGTGTAGATGAAGAACTTCAGCGTGGCGTACACGCGCCGCGGACCGCCCCAGATGCCGATCAGGATGAACATCGGGATCAGCATCGCCTCGAAGAACACGTAGAACAGCAAGGCGTCGGTGGCGCAGAACACGCCGATCATCAGGCCTTCGAGCGCCAGCATCGCGGCCATGTACTGGTGCGGCTTGTCCTGGATCACCTCCCACGCGCCGACCACTACGAGGATGCCGACGATGGTGGTGAGCAGGATCAGCGCCACCGAGATGCCGTCCACGGCGAGGCCGTAGTGCACGTTCAGCGAGGCGATCCACAGGTGGCTCTCGACCAGCTGCATGCCGCCCTGCGTGGCGTCGTACTGCGGCAACAGGAACAGGCTCACCACGAAGGTGAGCACCATGAACAGCAGCGCGAGCCAGCGCGCCACGTTGGGACGGGCGGAGCCGGCCAGCAGCACCGGCACCGCGCCGGCGATGGGCAGCCAGATCAGCAGGCTGAGCAAGTGATTGAACATGTTTGCTTGCTTCCCTTATTGCGCAGCCAGCATGGGGCCGAACAGCCAGTACCCGCCGAGCAGCAGGATCAGGCCGATGATCATCGCGAAGGCATACTGGTAGAGGTAGCCCGACTGCAGCCGGCGCATGCCCGAGGCGACGCGGCGGGTCATGGCGGTGGTGCCGTCGATCATCACGCCGTCGATCACCGCGGCGTCACCGGCCTTCCAGAACAGGCGGCCCAGCTTCACGCCGCCGCGGGCGAACACCACGAAGTACACCGCGTCGAACCAGTACTTGTGGTTGAGCATCTGGTAGAACGGGTTAAGCGCGTTCCTGATCTTGCCGGCGATGGCCGGGTTGAACAGGTAGATCCAGGTGGTGAGCGCGAACGCCAGCACCACCAGGCCGAACGGCAGGCTCCAGAAACCATGCAGCGCCATCTGCAGCGCGCCGTGGAACTCGTGTCCCATCTCGCCCAGCACGTCGTTCGCCTCGTTCACGCGGATCGCGCCGCCGAACCAGCCGCCGAACAGCATCGGCCTGACCGTGAAGAAGCCCACCAGCAGCGACGGGATCGCCAGCAGCACCAGCGGCAGCGTGACCACCCACGGCGACTCCTTCGGCGTCTCGTGCATGATGCCCTGCTCGTGATGCCCGTGGTCGTCCATGTGCTCGGCATGGTGGCCATGGTTGTGCACCACGGTGAAGCGCTCCTTGCCGTGAAAGGTGAGGTACATCTGGCGGAACGTGTAGGTGGCAGTGACGAAGGCGCCGGCCAGCACGCAGAAGTAGGCGTAGCCCGCGCCCCAGCGGTGCGAGTCGCCCACCGCCTCGATGATCGCGTCCTTCGAGTAGAAGCCCGAGGTGAACGGCACCGCCACCAGCGCCAGCGAACCGATCCACATGGTGATCCAGGTGATCGGCATGTACTTGCGCAGGCCGCCCATGTAGCGCATGTCCTGCTCGTGGTGCATGGCGATGATCACCGAGCCCGCGCCGAGGAACAGCAGCGCCTTGAAGAACGCGTGGGTCATCAGGTGGAACACCGCACCGGCATAGGCCGACACGCCCAGCGCCACCGTCATGTAGCCCAGCTGCGACAGCGTGGAGTACGCAATGACGCGCTTGATATCGTTCTGCACGATGCCGATCAGGCCGGTGAACAGCGCACCGGTGGCGCCGATCACCATCACGAAGCTGAGCGCCGACTGCGACAGCTCGAACAGCGGCGACATGCGCGCCACCATGAAGATGCCCGCGGTCACCATCGTCGCCGCGTGGATCAGCGCGGAGATCGGCGTGGGGCCTTCCATCGAATCCGGCAGCCACACGTGCAGCGGCACCTGGGCGCTCTTGCCCATCGCGCCGATGAACAGCAGGATGCAGATCACCGTGGCCGCATCCCACTGCGTGCCCTGGGTGATCGCCAGCGTCTTGCCGACCAGGGTCGGCGCCGCGGCGAACGCGGTGGCGTAGTCCAGCGTGTTGAGGAAGTACAGCACCGCGGCGATGCCCAGCAGGAAGCCGAAGTCGCCCACGCGGTTGACCAGGAAGGCCTTGAGGTTCGCGAAGATCGCGGTCGGCCGCTTGAACCAGAAGCCGATCAGCAGGTACGACACCAGGCCCACCGCCTCCCAGCCGAAGAACAGCTGCAGGAAGTTGTTGCTCATCACGAGCATCAGCATCGAGAAGGTGAACAGCGAGATGTAGCTGAAGAAGCGCTGGTAGCCCGGATCGTCGTGCATGTAGCCGATGGTGTAGACGTGCACCAGCAGCGACACGAAGGTGACCACCACCATCATCATCGCGGTGAGACGGTCGATCATGAAGCCGACGCTGGCGTTGAACCTGCCGATCTCGAACCAGGTGTAGAGATTCTGGTTGAAGTTCGGCGCGCCGCCCCAGACCAGCTGGTACAGCACCCAGAACGACAGGCCGCAGGAAATCAGCAGGCCCAGGATGGTGACGCTGTGCGCACCGGCCCGGCCGATCTGCCTGCCGAGGAAGCCGGCCAGCACGCAGCCCACCAGCGGCGCCAGCGCGATGATCAGCAGGATGGATGTCGGAAGCTGCATCGGATCAACCCTTCATGCTGTCGATTTCGGCGACGTTGACCGTGCTGCGGTTGCGGAACAGCAGCACCAGGATCGCCAGGCCGATCGCGGATTCCGCCGCGGCCACGGTGAGGATGAAGAACACGAACACCTGCCCCGCCACGTCGTGGCCGAAGCGGGAGAACGCCACGAAGTTGATGTTCACCGCCAGCAGCATCAGCTCGATCGCCATCAGCAGCACGATCACGTTCTTGCGGTTGATGAACAGGCCGGCGACGGCGATGCAGAACAGGATCGCGCCGAGCACGATGAAGTGCGAAAGGGTAATCATGGCCGGGGCTCCTGCAAGGTAGAGACTTCCTGGGCCGGGACCGGGGCCGCTTCGGCGGCGGGACGCTCGGCCGCCATCTTCACCACGCGCACGCGGTCGCGCGGGTTGATCGCGACCTGCTGGCTGGCCAGCTGGCGCTTGGTGCCGGTGCGCTGGCGCAGGGTCAGCGCGACCGCGGCGATCACGCCCACGGTGAGGATCAGCGCGGCGACCTCGAACGGCAGCAGGTATTGCGTGTACAGCGCCTTGCCCAGCCACGCGGTGTTGGAATCGCCGGCCGGGTTCGCGCCCATCGTCTGCGCATGCATCACGCGCACGCCGATCAGCGCCAGCATCTCCACCAGCATCACCACGGCCACCACCAGGCCCACCGGCAGGAACTTCACGAAGCCCTCGCGCAGCTTCTCCTGGTCGATGTCCAGCATCATCACCACGAACAGGAACAGCACCATCACCGCGCCCACGTAGACCACGATCAGCGCGATGGCGAGGAACTCCGCCTCGGCCAGCATCCAGATGCAGGCCGTGCTGAAGAAGGTCAGCACCAGCGCCAGCACCGCGTGCACCGAGTTGCGCAGGCTGATCACTGCCAGCGCGGCGGCCACGGTGACCGCGCTGAACGCGTAGAAACAGACGAGTTGGAACAGGTTCGGATCAATCATGGCGTTCCATCCTCAGCGGTAGGCCGCGTCTTGCGCACGGGCCGCGGCGATCTCCGCCTCGAAGCGGTCGCCGATGGCGAGCAGCTGCGATTTGGTCACCACGTTCTCGCCGCGGTGCTCGAAGTGGTACTCGTGCACGTGCGTCTCGACGATCGAGTCCACCGGGCAGCTCTCCTCGCAGAAGCCGCAGAAGATGCACTTGAACAGGTCGATGTCGTAGCGCGTGGTGCGGCGCTGGCCGTCGCTCTCGCGCGGAGCGGAGTCGATGGTGATCGCCAGCGCCGGGCACACCGCCTCGCACAGCTTGCAGGCGATGCAGCGCTCCTCGCCGTTCGCGTAGCGGCGCAGCGCATGCAGGCCGCGGAAGCGGTTCGACTTCGGGATGTGCTCCATCGGGTAGCGCATCGTGTACTTCGGACTGAACATGTAGCGCCAGGTCAGCGCCATGCCCTTGAGCAGCTCGGTCAGCAGCAGGCTGTTGAAATAACTGATTACACGTTTCATCGGAACCTCAAGCCCCCGCAATGCCGTAGTACTTCATGCAGCCGGCCACCAGCACCCACACGATCGTGATCGGAATGAACACCTTCCAGCCCAGCCGCATGATCTGGTCATAGCGGTAGCGCGGGAAGGTGGCGCGGAACCACAGGAACAGGAAGGCGAAGGCGAAGGCCTTGATGAACAGCCACAGGAAATTGCCGTGGCCGATGAAGCCCCAGCTCTCCGGGAACGGGCTGAGCCAGCCGCCCATGAACAGGATCGAGGCGAGGAAGCTCACCAGGATCATGTTCGCGTACTCGGCGAGGAAGAACAGCGCGAACGCCGAACCGGAATACTCCACGTGGAAGCCGGCCACGATCTCCGACTCGCCCTCGGCGACGTCGAACGGCGCGCGGTTGGTCTCGGCCACGCCGGAGATGAAGTAGACGACGAACACCGGCAGCAGCGGCCACATGAACCAGCTGAAGATGCCCTTGCCGCCGGCCTGCGCGTTGACGATGTCGGTGAGGTTCAGCGACCCGGCCAGCACCAGCACGCAGACCAGGCACAGGCCCATCGCCAGCTCGTAGGAGATCACCTGCGCCGCCGAACGCATCGCGCCGAGCAGCGCGTAGCGCGAGTTCGACGCCCAGCCGGCGAGGATGATGCCGTACACGCCCAGCGAGGTCATCGCCAGCAGGTAGAGCAGGCCCGCGTTCGCGTTCGACAGCACCAGCTTCGTGCCGAACGGGATCACCGCCCAGGCCGCCAGCGCCGGGACCAGCGCGAGCAGCGGCGCGAGGTAGTACAGCGCGCGGTTCGCCTTGCTCGGCAGGATCACTTCCTTCAGCAGCAGCTTCACCACGTCGGCGAAGGCCTGCAGCAGGCCGAACGGGCCGATCTTGTTCGGCCCCATGCGCACGTGCATCCAGCCGATGACCTTGCGCTCCCAGTACACGAACATCGCCACCGCGATCACCAGCGGCAGCACGATGCACAGGATGTGGATGACCGGCCAGACGACCTGGTTCAGTAGCTGTTCGCCCATGTGCCTTACGCCTTGCTCAAGGTGATGGCTGCGCCGTAGGGCGGCAGCGTGGCGGTGGAATCCTGCGCGGCCTCGATCCACACGGCGCCGTCCGGCACGGTGCGATCGATGGCCACCGGCAGCGTGGCGTCGCCGACGCGCACCTGCGTACCGTCGGCCAGGCCCAGACGGGCGGCTTCGTCCGCATTGATGCGTGCGGCCGGCGCACGGTTCAGCGGATGTGCGTTGAGCGCGGTGGCACGACGCAGCACCGCGTCACTGCGGTAGATCGGCCAGGTGGCGATGCGGGCAAGACCGGCGGCCGGCTTGCGCGCGGCCAGCGCGTCGCGCACCGCGGCGCCACGCGCCACGATGCCGTCGCGCAATCCGCCCAGGTCGTCGAACTCGAAACCGGCGAACTTCATCAGGCCGCCCAACGCACGCAGCACCTTCCAGCCCGGGCGGGCGTCGCCCGGCGCCTTCGCGCCGGCCTGCACCGCCTGCGCCAGGCCATCGACGTTCACCAGGGTGCCGTCGGTTTCCGGCAAGAGCGCGATCGGCAGGATCACGTTGGCCACCTCGCGCAGCGCGGCGCCGGCGTAGGCGCTGAACGCCACCACCTGCTGCGCGCCGCGCAGCGCGGCGAGCGCCTGCGCGCCGTCGGCGAAATCGTGCGGCGGCTCCACGCCGTACAGCACGTAGCCCTTGCGCGGCTGCGCCAGCATGGCCTGCGCATCCAGTCCGCCGTTGCCCGGCACCACGCCGAGCTGGGCCAGGCCGATCGCGTTCGCGCCCACCGGCAACTCGTTGTAGCCGGCGCCGGTAGCTGCCGCGATGAAGCGTGCGATCGCACGCAGCCACGAGGCCTCCGGATGGGTGGCCGCGGCCTCGCCGAGGATCACCACCGCCCTGCCCGCCTTCAGCGCGGCGATCGCGGCGTGGTCACCCTCGTCGCTGGCCGCGGCGTTGATCGCGTCGGCCAGCGCGGCCGGCGCGGCCGCGCCTTCCGCCACGGCGGCGCGGGCCAGCGCCAGCAGCGCGTCGACCATGCCCTGCGGCGGCACGATCGCGGCGCCGGCCAGCTTGTAGTTGAACTCGAACGCGGCCGGGTTGACCGCGTACACCTTGGCGCCCTGCTTGGTCGCCTGGTGCACGCGATGGTTGAGCAGCGGCATCTCGCGGCGCAGGTCGGAACCGACCAGCAGCGCGGCCTTGACCTGCGACACCTCGGCCACCGGCAGGCCGAAGCTGGCGGCCACGGCGTTGTCGGCGAAGTCGAGCTGGCGCAGGCGATGGTCGACGTGGGCGCTGCCCAGGCCGCGCGCGAGGCGCAGCAGCAGGTCGGCTTCCTCGTTCGTGGTGGCCGGGTGCGCCAGCACGCCCAGCTCGCTGCCCGGCACGCCCTTCAGCGCCTCGGCGGCGACGGCGAGCGCGTCTTCCCAGGTGGTCTGCTGCCACTGGCCGTTGCGCTTCACTTCGGGCTGGCCGATGCGGTCCGCCGCATACATGCCCTGGTGGCTGTAGCGGTCGCGGTCGGACAGCCAGCACTCGTTGACCGACTCGTTGTCGCGCGGCACCGTGCGCAGCACTTCGCCGCGGCGGGTGTGCAGCCACAGGTTCGAGCCCAGCGCGTCATGCCAGGCCACCGACGGCTTGGCGATCAGCTCCCAGGCGCGCGCCTTGAACTGGAACGGCTTGTTGGTCAGCGCACCCACCGGGCAGACGTCGATGATGTTGCCCGACAGCTCGGTCTCGACGGTTTTCCCGATATACGTGCCGATCTGCAGGTTCTCGCCGCGGCTCATGCCGCCCAGCTCGTAGCTGCCGGCGATCTCGCTGGTGAAGCGCACACAGCGCGTGCACTGGATGCAACGGGTCATCTCGGTGGCAACCAGCGGCCCGAGGTTCTCGTCGGCGATGGTGCGCTTGCGCTCGGTGTAGCGCGACACGCTGCGGCCGTAGCCCAGCGCCACGTCCTGCAGCTCGCACTCGCCGCCCTGGTCGCAGATCGGGCAGTCCAGCGGGTGGTTGATCAGAAGGAACTCCATCACGTCCTTCTGGAACTTCAGCGCCTTGTCCGAGCGCGTGGTGACCTTCATGCCCTCGCCCACCGGCGTGGCGCAGGCCGGCTGCGGCTTCGGCATCGGCCGGCCGCCCATCTCCACGTCGACCAGGCACATGCGGCAATTGGCGGCGATCGGCAGCTTGCGGTGGTAGCAGAAGCGCGGGATCGCGACGCCGATGGCGTCGGCCGCCTCGATGATCATCGCACCCTTGCGGATCTGCACGGGCTTGCCGTCGACCTCGATGTTGACCAGGTCGGGGGCGACATTGCTGGTGGGCTGCGCACTCATGCAGCGACTCCACGGTTGGCGGCGAGCCGGTCCTCGGTCATCGAGCGGCCATGCTGCACGTAGTATTCGAATTCGTTCCAGAACTTGGCGAGGAAGCCCTGCACCGGCCACGCGGCGGCTTCGCCGAACGCGCAGATGGTGTGGCCCTCGATCTGGCCGGCGATGGCCTTGAGGCGATGCAGGTCGTCCTGCGTGCCCTTGCCTTCCACGATGCGGTCGAGCACGCGGTACATCCAGCCGGTACCTTCGCGACAGGGCGTGCACTGGCCGCAGGACTCGGCCTTGTAGAAGCGCGCGATGCGATGGCAGGCCTTGACCATGCAGGTGGTCTCGTCCATCACGATCACCGCACCGGAACCCAGGCCCGAACCCGCCTTCTGCAGGCAGTCGTAGTCCATGGTGCTGGCCATCATCTCCTCGGCGTTGAGCACCTTCATCGAGGAGCCGCCGGGGATCACCGCCTTCAGCCGGTTGCCGTTGCGTACGCCGCCGGCCATTTCCAGCAGATCCTTGAACGGCGTGCCGAGGCGGATCTCGAAGTTGCCCGGCTGGTTGACGTGGCCGGAGACCGAGAAGATCTTCGGGCCGCCGTTGTTCGGCTTGCCGAGGTTGAGGAACCAGTCGGCGCCGTTGCGCAGGATCGCCGGCACCGAGGCGTAGGTCTCGGTGTTGTTGATCGTGGTGGGCTTGCCGTACAGGCCGAAGTTGGCCGGGAACGGCGGCTTGAAGCGCGGCTGGCCCTTCTTGCCTTCCAGCGATTCCATCAGCGCGGTTTCCTCGCCGCAGATGTAGGCGCCGGCGCCGAGCGCGCCGTAGATGTCCACGTCGATGCCCGAACCCTGCACGTTCTTGCCCAGCAGCCCCGCCGCGTAGGCTTCCTTCAGCGCTTCCTCGAAGTGCTCGAACGGCTCGTGGTGGAACTCGCCGCGCAGGTAGTTGTAGGCCACGGTGGAGCCGGTGCAGTAGCAGGCGATCGCCAGGCCCTCGATCACCGCATGCGGGTTGTAGCGCAGGATGTCGCGGTCCTTGGCGGTGCCGGGCTCGGACTCGTCCGAGTTGCAGAGGATGTACTTCTGCATGGCGCCCTTCGGCATGAAGGACCACTTCAGGCCGGTGGGGAAGCCCGCGCCGCCGCGGCCGCGCAGGCTGGACTTCTTGACTTCCTCGACCAGGGCGGCGGGATCGGGCTTCTCGGCGAGGATCTTGCGCCAGGCCTTGTAGCCGTCCACCTGCTCGTAGCTGGCCATCGCCCACGGCTTGCCGAAATGCAGCGTGGTGTAGACGACCTGGTGGTCCTGGGGGGCGGGTCCGACCGGACCGTGGGTGCTTGCCATCTCGCGCTTACTCCAGGCCGTCGAGAATCTGGTCGAGCTTCTCGGGGGTGAGCCGCTCGTGGTAATGGCCGTTCACCGTCATCGCCGGCGCGTACACGCAGGCGGCGATGCACTCTTCCTCCTGCTTGAGGTAGACGCGGCCGTCCGGGGTGCTCTCGCCAAGCTTGATGCCCAGCTTCTTCTCGCAATGCTTCACCAGGTCCTCGGCGCCGTTGAGCCAGCACGAGATGTTGGTGCAGATCGCCACGTTGTTGCGGCCGACCGGCCGGGTTTCCAGCATCGAGTAGAAGCTGGCCACCTCGTAGGCCCACACCGCGGGCAGGTCGAGGTACTTCGCCACCGCCGTGATCAGCTCGTCGGTGAGGAAGCCCCGGTTCTGTTCCTGCGCGGCGAACAGCGCCTGGATCAGCGCCGAGCGCCTGCGGTCCGGCGGGAACTTGGTCAGCCAGTGGTCGATGTGCTGGCGCGTGTGCTCGGTGAGCACGGCGAGCGGATCGACGTGCTTGACCTGGTCGTAATGTCCGGTGGCTTTCATGCGTTTCTCCGTCGTGCCGGCTCAGCGGTCCACTTCGCCGAACACGAGGTCGTAGGTGCCGATCATCGCCACCACGTCGGGCAGCATGTGCCCGCGCACGATGGGGTCGATCGAGGACAGGTGGGCGAAGCCCGGCGCGCGCAGGTGCACGCGGAACGGCTTGTTGGCGCCGTCCGAGACCAGGTAGCAGCCGAACTCGCCCTTCGGCGCCTCGACCGCGCAATAGGTCTCGCCGGCCGGCACGCCGTAGCCTTCGGTGAACAGCTTGAAGTGGTGGATGAGCGCTTCCATGCTCTCCTTCATCTCCTCGCGCTTCGGCGGGGCGACCTTGTAGTTGTCCACCATCACCGGGCCGGGGTTGGCCTTCAGCCACTTCACGCACTGCTTGATGATGCGGTTGGACTGGCGCATCTCCTCGACGCGCACCAGGTAGCGGTCGTAGCAGTCGCCGTTGACGCCCACCGGGATGTCGAAGTCCATCTCGGCGTACTTCGCGTAGGGCTGCTTCTTGCGCAGGTCCCAGGCGATGCCCGAGCCGCGGATCATCGCGCCGGTCATGCCCCAGGCCTGGGCCTGTTCCGGCGAGATCACGCCGATGCCCACGGTGCGCTGCTTCCAGATGCGGTTGGTGGTGAGCAGTTCCTCGTACTCGTCCACCTTGCTCGGGAAGTCGTCGGTGAAGGCATCGAGGAAGTCGAGCATCGAGCCTTCGCGCCAGCTGTTCAGGCGCTTGAGGTCCTTGCCCTTGTGCCACGGCGACTCGCGGTACTGCGACATCCGCGCCGGCAGGTCGCGGTAGACGCCGCCGGGACGGTAATACGTGGCGTGCATGCGCGCGCCCGACACCGCCTCGTAGACGTCCATCAGCTCCTCGCGCTCGCGGAACGCGTATAGGAACACCGCCATCGCGCCGAGGTCGAGCGCGTTCGAGCCCACCCACATCAGGTGGTTCAGGATGCGCGTGATCTCGTCGAACATGGTGCGGATGTACTGCGCGCGCTCCGGCGCCTCGATACCCAGCAGGGTCTCGATCGCCTTCACGTAGGCGTGCTCGTTGCACATCATCGACACGTAGTCGAGGCGATCCATGTAGCCGATCGACTGGTTGAACGGCTTGGACTCGGCCAGCTTCTCGGTGCCGCGATGGAGCAGGCCGATGTGCGGGTCGGCGCGGACGATGGTCTCGCCGTCCATCTCCAGCACCAGGCGCAGCACGCCATGCGCAGCGGGATGCTGCGGGCCGAAGTTCATCGTGTAGTTGCGGATTTCCTGGGCCATCGAATCAGTTCCTGCGCCAGTCGTCGGCGGCTTCGGCCTGGGCCTGCATGAGGTCGGCATCGTCGCGGATCACGCGCGGCACCAGCACGCGCGGCACCACCGATGTCACGGGTTCGTACACCACGCGCTTCTGCTCGGCGTCGTAGCGCACCTCGACGTTGCCGATCAGCGGGAAGTCCTTGCGGAACGGATGTCCCACGAAACCGTAGTCGGTGAGGATGCGGCGCAGGTCCGGATGACCGTCGAAGACGATGCCGTAGAGGTCGAACGCCTCGCGCTCGAACCAGTTCGCGCCCGGCCAGATGCCGGTCACCGAGGGCACCAGCGGCAGGCTGTCGTCGTCGCAGAACACGCGCAGGCGCAGGCGCCGGTTGTGCTCGACCGAGAGCAGGTGGATCACCACGGCAAAGCGGCGCGGCTGGCTCACGTCGCGCGGACGCTCGGCCCAGTCGAAGCGGCCCATCGCCTCGCCTTCCACGCCGCGCGAGAAGCCGGTGCTGGTGACGTCGGTGGTATCCCATTCGGTCTGGCCGTAGCCGAGGTAGTCGACGCCACACAGGTCGACCAGCTCGCCGAAGCGGAAGCCTGGCTCGTCGCGCAGCGCGGTGGCCACGGCGAGCAGGTCGGCGGCGGCCAGCTCGGCGGTGGTCTCATTGCGCGCCACGCTGGTCTTCAGCGTATCGCCGAACCGCGCGGCAAGGCGCTCGGCCAGCGAGGTGTTTTGCATGTCAGTCATGGGCACGCCTCAGGAACGCGCGATGGTGCTGGTGCGGCGGATCTTCTTCTGCAACTGCAGGATGCCGTGGATCAGCGCTTCGGCCGTCGGCGGGCAGCCCGGCACGTAGATGTCCACCGGCACGATGCGGTCGCAGCCGCGCACCACGGAATAGGAGTAGTGGTAGTAGCCACCGCCGTTCGCGCAGCTGCCCATCGAGATCACCCACTTCGGCTCCGGCATCTGGTCGTAGACCTTGCGCAGCGCCGGGGCCATCTTGTTGACCAGGGTGCCGGCCACGATCATCACGTCGCTCTGGCGCGGCGACGGGCGGAAGATCACGCCGTAGCGGTCGAGGTCGAGGCGCGCGGCGCCGGCGTGCATCATCTCCACCGCGCAGCAGGCCAGGCCGAAGGTCATCGGCCACATCGAACCCGTGCGCGCCCAGTTCATCAGCGCGTCGACGCTGGTGGTGGCGAAACCGCGCTGCACCACCGGGTTGTCGCCGGCCGGACGCAGGATGTCGTCCACCACGTCCAGCGGCTGCGGGTTGTGCATCACCTTGTCGATGGAGGAGATCACTCCCATTCCAGTGCTCCCTTCTTCCAGACGTAGGCGAAACCGATCACCAGCAGCAGCAGGAACAGCGCCATCTCGATCAGCGCCACGATGCCGATCTGCTTGAACACCACCGCCCAGGGGAACAGGAAGGCGATTTCCAGATCGAAGATGATGAACAGGATCGCGAGCAGGTAGTAGCGCACGTCGAAACGCATGCGCGCGTCCTCGAAAGCCTCGAAGCCGCACTCGTAGGGCGCGAGCTTCTCCGCCTCGGGGCGACGCGGGCCGGCAAGCATGCCGACCGCCAGCAACACGAGGCCGAGGCCCACGGCCACGGCGATGAACAGCAGTACGGGCCAGTATTCGGCAATCACGATGCAACCTACCTCCGCGCCATCGACGCATCAGTGACCGTGGGGTGACGGTCCGGCAATTCGTTTCGGCAGGCCATGGGGCCTCGGGCCTTGCGGCCACGCTCGCGTCGGGTGACTACCACGGGCGTCCGACTCTCCACGATTCGGGGTCGTGAACCGACGCATTGTATCAGCGCATGCCGACACCACAACAGCTTGACGCGCGCCGGCAAGCCATGAAACGGCTCATGCGCGGCGCATCACGGCGTCCTCACATCGTGTGGGTGGGACGCTCGGAATTGAGCACGCCGGCAAGCATGTTCTCGATGCGCTGGCGCGCCACCTCGGCATCCGACGAATCGTTGAAGTGGATGCCGATGCCCGCCGTGCGGTTGCCCTGCGCGCCGGGCGGGCAGATCCACACCACCTTGCCCACCACCGACAGGCGTTCGCTCTCGTCGGCCAGGCTCACCAGCAGCACCACCTCGTCGCCCAATGCATAGGCCTGGGCCGTGGGCGCGAACAGGCCGCCGTTGCGCAGGAACGGCATGTAGGCGTTGTACAGCGTGGCGGCGTCCTTGATCTTCAGCGAGATGATGCCCTGGCGGGCGGCGACGGGATTCATGCGGGCTCCTGGACGGCGTCTCGGCAAGCGGTGCGGCAATTGCCCATGCTAGCGACCGCGGCGCAGCGCGCAAAGCACCCGCTCACACTTCGCGCCAGCCCCAGTGGTCGAAGATCCATGGCGAGGGCAGCGCCAGCGACAGCCGCACGAAGCAGGCGTCCCCCGCTCGCGCCGCGGACCAGTCCAGCCGCCAGCCGCCCCGCCCGTCGCGCCGCAGCGGCGCGGCACGCCACGGCCATTGCTGCACCGGGCCGCAAGTGCTGGCTGCGCTCAGCCGCAGGCGCGGCCACAGCAGCGGCGAAGGCCGCCACGGCAATGCCCGGGTCGAGCCAGACCGCATCGCCTCGACATGCGCATGGCGCTCGGGACGTTCGGCCAGTTGGCGCAAGCGCCCGCCGCTCAAGGCCAGCTGGCTGGCGTAGGCCCCCAGCGCCTGCCGCTTGGCGGCCTGCTGCGCGGGCGTGCCGGCTTGTCCCGGCAGCGGTCGGCCCTCGTCGCGCCCATGGACCAGGTAGCCGAGCAGGACCGGCGAGCGGCCCAGCCTGGCCAGGGCCAGGCGCACCAGCACGTGGGCCGCGCCGTGGTCGGGATGGCGGTCGCCCAACGCCGGCACGGCCACCAGGTCGGGGGCGAAATCAGCCAGCGCCGCCGTCAGCTCGGCCAGCGCCGCCTGCGCCGGCTGCAGCAGGCAGTCCAGCACGCCCATGTCCGGCCAGCCCAGCGACTGCAGTGCCGTGGCCGGCACGTCCAGGCGGCGCAACGCCTCCTGCAGCTCGGCGCGGCGACGGCGGCCCCAGCGTTCGCGTTCGGCCGCACGGATGGACCAGCGTCGCTCCAGCCAGCGCTGCGGCCAGGGATTGTTGTCGCCATCGGTGAGCAACAGCACGCGCACCGCGCCACCGGCCGCACGCACGCGCTGGATCAGCAGGCCATTGGCCAGGGTTTCGTCGTCGGGATGCGGCGCCACCACCAGCAGGCGGGTTTGCGCCGTGATGGTCGGGAACGCTGGCGCGCTCAGCGCCATTGCGCCAGCAGTTCCAGCAGCAGCAGGTCGCCGCGCAGCGGGCCGCGCAAGGCATCGCGGGTGCGGTTGGCGGCGGCGTACCAGTGCGCCAGCGCCTCGCCGTCCAGCGCACTGGCGAGCGGCGGCGCCGCCTGCATCGCCCGGGCACGGCGCTCGTCGGCCGCCGCCTGCGCGGCGAACCACAGGCGCTGCGCGGCCTCGTCGTCCAGCCAGCGCCGCGCCATCTCGGTGACCTGGCCGCGACCGGCGGCCAGCGCGGCGAGGTCGCGCCGCACTTCGACGCGGCGTTCCAGCGCACCTTGCTGCGCCCAGGCCAGCGCCAGGCCGGGATTGCCCAGCGCCGCTTCCAATGCCTGCTGCGGCTGGGCCACGCCCTGCCCTTGCAGCCACGCCAGGGCCTCTTCGGTCGGCGGCACGCCGAATTCGATGCGCTGGCAGCGGCTGCGTATCGTCTGCGGCAAGCGCCATGGCGCATCGGCCAGCAGCACCAGCAGGGTCTGCCCGGTCGGCTCCTCCAGCGTCTTCAGCAGCGCATTCGCCGCCGCCGCGTTCATCGCGTCGGCCGGGTCGATCAGCGCCACCTGCCAGCCGCCGAACTGGCTGCTCATCGCCAGCCGCGCGGACAGCTCGCGGATCTGCTCGATCACGATCTCGGTGCGCGGCGTGCCGTCCTTGCGCAGGCCGAAGCTCAGCGTGACCAGGTCGGGATGCGTGCCGGCGTCGAGCAGCAGGCAGCTGCGGCATTGCCCGCAGGCCTCGCCGCCCTGCGCACGCTCGCACTGCAGGCCGCGCACGAAACGCTGCGCGAACGCGCGCTTGCCCAGCCCGGCGGGGCCGCACAGCAGCAACGCATGCGGCAAGGCATCGCGTTCGCGGCGCGCCTGCAATCGCGCCCAGTCCGCCGCATGCCAGGGCATCGCGCTCATGCCGTCGCTCCCAGGTGCGCGGTGGCGGCAATCGCCGCGCGCAAGACCGCTTCCGGCGACTGGCTGGCGTCGATCACGCGGAAGCGTTGCGGCTCGGCCGCGGCGCGGGCGCGATACGTGGCACGCACGCGCTCGAAGAAACCATCGGCCTCGGCCTCGATGCGATCCGCCTCGCCGCGACCGGCGGCACGCGCACGGCCATCCGCCACCGGCAGGTCGAGCAGCAGGGTGAGGTCGGGGCGCAGGCCGTCGCAGGCCCATTGCTCCAGCGCCGCGATGCGCCCGGCCGGCTGGCCGCGGCCACCGCCCTGGTAGGCATAGCTGGCGTCCACGTAGCGGTCGCACAGCACCCAGCGACCCGCATCGAGCGCGGGCCGGATGGTCTCGCGCACCAGCTGCGCACGCGAGGCGAACATCAGCAGCAGCTCGCTCTCGGCGCACAAGTCATGCCGTGCGGGGTCGAGCACGATCGCGCGCACCGCCTCGCCCAGCGCGGTGCCGCCCGGTTCGCGGGTAAGCAACAGGTCCACGCCACGGCGTTGCAGGTGTTCGCGCAGGCCCGCCAGCAAGGTGCTCTTGCCAGCGCCCTCGCCGCCTTCCAGCGTGATGAAGCGGCCACGTCCGGTCATGGGTTGCATTTCTTCAACTGGTAGCAGGCCACGTTGCGGTTCTGTTCGGCCAGGCTGTCGGCGAACACGTGGGTACCATCGCCGCGCGCCACGAAATACAGCGCGCTGCCGGGCTCGGGATGCAGCGCCGCCACAATCGCCGGCTTGCCCGGCAGCGCGATCGGCGTGGGCGGCAGGCCCGGCCGGGTATAGGTGTTGTACGGCGTGTCGGTGGTGAGGTCGACCTTGTGGATCTTGCCCTGGTAGCTGTCGCCCATGCCGTAGATCACGGTGGGGTCGGTCTGCAGCAGCATGTGGTCCTGCAGGCGGCGCACGAACACGCCGGCGATCTTCGCGCGCTCGTCGGCGCGGCCGGTTTCCTTCTCCACGATAGAGGCGAGGATCAGCGCGTCGTAGGGCGTGGCCAGCGGCAGGCTCTTGTCGCGCTGCGGCCACAGTTCACCCAGCGTCTTCGCCATCGCCGCATGCGCGCGCTTCAGGATGTCCAGGTCGCTGTCGCCCTTCACGTAGGCGTAGGTCTCGGGCAGGAAGCGGCCTTCCGGCTGCTCGCCCGCCGCATCGATCTTCCGCATGATCGCGGCTTCGTCGAGGCCCGTGGTCTCGTGCCTGAGCACCGCCGCCTTGCCCAGCGCCGCAAGCAGATCGCGGAAGGTCCAGCCATCGACGATGGTGAAATTGCGCAGCATCACCCTGCCCGCCGCCATGTTGGCGAGCAGCTGGCGCGGGGTGAGGCCGGGCGACGTGGCGTATTCGCCCGCGTGCAACCTGCCGGCCACACGCATCTCGATGGCCAGCAGGCGCCAGTACAGCGGCGAGGCCGAACTCAGTTGCTGGTTGCGCAACTGGCGCACGATCTCCTTGAAGCTGCTGCCGCGACCGATGTCGATGCTTTCGCCCGGCGCAGTGACGTGCAGCGGCGCGTCGCCGAAGCGGCTGAAGTCGCGCCATCCCCAGACGCCGGCGCCAATCAGCGCCAGCAGCAGCACCAGGATCGTGTTGCGCCAGAGTGCGCGTCCGCGCCGGGTCTTGCGATTCATGCCTGCTCCGTCGGAAAGCCGAGTCCACGCCAATGCGCCTGCATCGCGCGGGCCACCGGGCCGGGGGCAAACACCTTATCCGCCACGGCCTGAACCGGCAGGATGCCGCGAACGCTGGAGCATAGGAAGAGCTCGCCGGCCTCCAGGCACTCGTGCAGGGGCAGATCGCGCACCTCGACCCGCGGCAGCACCTCCAGCAATTCGGCGCGCAGCACGCCGGCCACGCCGCAGCGCTCCAGCGCCGGCGTCACCGGCACGCCGCCGACCACAGCGAACAGGTTCGCCGCGGTGGCCGAAACCGCGTTGCCGTGCAGGTCGCACAGCAAGCCTTCGGCGATCGCCGGATCGCTCCACTCGGCACGCGCCAGCACCTGCTCCAGCCGGTTGAGGTGCTTGATGCCGGCCAGCCGCGGCTGCTCGGCCAGGCGGGTCTGGCACAGGTGCAGGCGCACGCCGTCGCGGTACGTCGCCGCCTCCAGCGCCGGCATCGGGAATGCCGCCACGATGCGGGTGACTTGCGGCGCCGCAGGCATCGCGTAGCCGCGCACGCCCGTGCCCCGGGTGAGCGTGATGCGCAGCACCGACTGCGCCATGCCTTGCGTCGCCGCCAGCGCCTCGCGCCACAGCTGCGCGGATTCGGGCGCGGGCAGGCGCAGGCGCGCGCAGCCATGCGCGAGCCGTTGCATGTGGCGCGGCCACAGCGGCGCGGACGCGCCCACAAGGCGGATCGTCTCGAACAGGCCGTCGCCGTAGAGCAAGCCGCGGTCCAGTGCGGTGACGACATCCTGCGGCTGGCCGTTCACCAGCATCATGCGTCCGCCACCCCCAGCGCGCGCAGCAGGCCACGCGCCTTGGCGCGTGTTTCCTCCAGCTCCCGCTCGGCCACCGAATCGGCCACGATGCCGGCGCCCGCGCGCAGGCTCACCGTGCCGCCGGCCAGCGCCAGCGTGCGGATCAGGATGTTGAGGTCGAGGTCGCCGTTGCGGTCGAGGTAACCCAGCGCGCCGGTGTAGGCGCCTCGCGGCGCGTCTTCCAGCGTGGCGATGATCTCCATGCAGCGCACCTTGGGGCAGCCGGTGATGGTGCCGCCGGGGAACACCGCGCCGACCACCTGCCCCGGCGTCACGCCCGCCCGCAGGCGGCCGCGCACGTTGGAGACGATGTGGTGCACGTGGGCGTAGCTCTCCACCGTCATCAGCTCGTCCACCTCGACCGTGCCGGGCATGCAGACGCGGCCGAGGTCGTTGCGTTCGAGGTCGATCAGCATCACGTGTTCGGCGCGCTCCTTGGGATGCGCGGCGAGTTCGCGGATGCGCGCGCGATCGTCGTCACCCGCCACGCGCGGGCGGGTGCCGGCGATCGGGCGCGTCTGCGCCACGCCGTCGCGCACTTCCACCAGCCGCTCCGGCGAGGAACTGGCGATCGCCCAGCCGGGTTGCTGCAGCAGGCCGGCGAACGGCGCCGGGTTCGCGCGGCGCAGCGCGCCGTGCAATGCCGCCGGCGTCGGCGCCTGGGCGTAGTGCGCACGCCAGGCGCGCGACAGGTTCACCTGGAAGATGTCGCCCGCGTGCAGGTGTTCGTGGATGCGCGCCACGCCGTCAAGGAAACGTGCCGGTTCGTCTTCGACCCAGCGCACGGGCGACGGCAGGACGGACGTCGGCGGTGGCGCCGCCAGATCGGCTTCCAGCATGTCGAGCAGGTGTTCGCTGCCGGCCTCGACCACCAGCACGGTGCAGCCGCGCGCATGGTCCACGACGACGGCTGCCGGGCAACGCAGGGCCAGCGCCACCGGCAGCGCGGCGTCGGCGCGCAGGCGGAGTTTCGGCTCGATCTCGCCCGCGAGCTCGTAGCCCAGCAGCAACGCCCAGCCGCCGTGGAACGGCAGGCCGTCGTCCTCGCGCGGCAGACGCGCGGCCTGCCAGGCCGCGTCCAGTGCATCGAGAAAACGCCCGCCGACCACATCGCCCGCAGCGTTGCGCACGCCGCCATCCGCCGTCAGCGTGAGGCTGTCCCGCGGGAACGCGAACAGGATGTCGTAACGCGCCTGCGGCGTGCCGTGCAGCACGCTCTCCAGCAGGCAGGGATAGCGGTCCGGAAATGCAGCGGCCGGCGCGAGCAGATCGCGCCGGCCGTGCAGGGTTCGACGATGCGCCACGTCAGACGCGACGGAATGCCAGCGTGCCGTTGGTGCCGCCGAAGCCGAAGGAGTTGGAGATCACCACGTCCAGCTTCGCCTCGCGCGCCACGTGCGGCACGAAGTCGAGGTCGCAGCCCTCGCCCGGCTCGTCGAGGTTGACCGTGGGCGGCAGCACCTGGTCGCGCATCGCGAGGATGCTGAAGATCGCCTCCACGCCGCCGGCGGCGCCGAGCAGGTGGCCGGTGACCGACTTGGTCGAGCTCATCGCCAGCTTGTAGGCATGGTCGCCGAACACGCGCTTGGCGGCCAGCACCTCGCCGAGGTCGCCCAGCGGCGTCGAGGTGCCGTGCGCATTGATGTACTGCACCTCGGACGGATTGATGCCGCCGTCCTTCAGCGCGTTCTCCATGCAGCGCGCCGCGCCCTCGCCGCCCTCGCTGGGCGCGGTGATGTGGTAGGCGTCGCCGCTCATGCCGAAGCCGACCACCTCGGCGTAGATGCGCGCGCCGCGCGCCCTGGCGTGCTCGTATTCCTCCAGCACCAGCACGCCGGCGCCGTCGGACAGCACGAAGCCGTCGCGGTCCTTGTCCCACGGGCGGCTGGCCCTGGTCGGCTCGTCGTTGCGGGTGGACATGGCCTTGGCCGAGCAGAAGCCCGCCATCGCGGTGCCGGTGGTGGCGAACTCGGCGCCGCCGGCGATCATCGCGTCGGCGTCGCCGTACTGGATCATGCGCGCGGCCAGGCCGATGTTGTGGGTGGCCGTGGTGCAGGCGGTGACGCAGGCAACGTTCGGGCCCTTGAAGCCGAACATGATCGACAGGTAGCCCGAGACCATGTTGATGATCGAGCTGGGCACGAAGAACGGCGACACGCGGCGCGGGCCCTTCTCGTGCAGCTCGATCGAGGTGTCCTCGATGGTGTTGAGGCCGCCGATGCCGGCGCCCACGGCCACGCCGATGCGCGGCGCGTTCGCCTCGGTCACTTCCAGCCCGGAATCGCGCAGCGCCTGGGTGCCGGCGGCGATGCCGTACTGGATGAAGGGGTCCATCTTCTTGACGTCCTTGGGCGGCACCCATTGCGTCGGATCAAAGCCCTTCACCTGGCCGGCGATGCGGGTGGCATAGGCGGTGGCATCGAAGTGGGTGACCGGCACGATGCCGCTGACGCCCTTGAGGATGTTGTCCCAGGCGGTGGCCAGATCGTTGCCGACCGGCGAGATGATGCCCATGCCGGTCACTACCACGCGTCGCTTGCTCATGCTGATGTTCCTTCGTGTCTCGGAGGGAGCGGTCGCTGCGCGGCCATTCCCGGCAAATCGCGGATGCCCGACGCCGCCGCATACCATACGGGATCGGACGTTGCAGATTGCAGAAACGAAAACTGCGCCATGGCGGCGCAGCTTCCGGTATCGCGACGTGGGCAGCGGCGCAGCGCGCCGTCCCGCCGACGATCGATCATTCCTTGGTGTGGGCCTTGATGTAGTCCACGGCCTGCTGCACGGTGGTGATCTTCTCAGCGTCCTCGTCCGGGATCTCGGTCTCGAACTCTTCCTCGAGGGCCATCACCAGCTCGACGGTGTCGAGCGAGTCGGCGCCCAGGTCGTCCACGAACGAGGCGTTCGCCGTGACTTCATCCTCTTTCACGCCCAGCTGCTCGACGACGATCTTCTTGACGCGCTCTTCGATGGTGCTCATGTTGCCAAACCTCCCACGGGGAATTGTGTTGTACGCCGGCCCGCGGCCGGCAAGACCGGCGGATTGTAGTGGCTAAGCCGCAAGGCCGCCATGCATCCGCCGCGGGTGCGCAACGCCGGCCTCCGGCCGGCGCGAAAAGACAATTGTCGCCGAAAACGCGGCCGCGCGCGACAGCCCTGGCATGCGTGGCCGTATGGAACGAGGGTGTTTGAAACTGCCGGGCATGCCCGCTCAGGGCATGTACATGCCGCCGTTGACGTGCAGCGTCTCGCCGGTGATGTAGGCCGCGGCCGGCGACGCGAGGAAACCCACCGCCTTGGCGATGTCGCCGGCCTCGCCCAGTCGACCCAGCGCGATCTGGTTCAACAGGCCCTCCTTCGCGGACTCCGGCAGCGCGCGCGTCATGTCGGTGTCGATGAAGCCCGGCGCCACCACGTTCACCGTGATGCCACGCGAACCGATCTCGCGCGCCAGCGACTTGGAGAACGCGATGATGCCGGCCTTGGCCGCCGCGTAGTTGGACTGGCCGGGGTTGCCGGTGAGCCCGATCACCGAGGCGATCGAGATGATGCGGCCCTTGCGCGCCTTCATCATGCCGCGCATCACCGCCTTGCTGGTGCGGAAGACCGAGCTGAGGTTGGTGTCGAGGATGGCCTGCCAATCCGCCTCGGGCATGCGCATCAGCAGCTGGTCGCGGGTGATGCCCGCGTTGTTGACCAGGATCGACACCGCGCCGAACTCCTTGGCGATGCCGTCGATCAGCGCCTCCACCGCGGCAGTATCGATGACGTTCAGCACGCGACCGTGGCCGCCATGCGCGGCCAGCCGCGAGGCTATCGCCGCCGCGCCGCTCTCGCTGGTGGCCGTGCCGATCACCGTGGCGCCCATCGCGGCCAGTTCGTCCGCGATCGCCGCGCCGATGCCGCGGCTGGCGCCGGTCACCAGCGCGACCTCGCCCGTCAGTGTCTTGTCCATCGCCGTGTTCCGTGAGGATTCGAAGCCGCGAACCTTACACGGAAACGGACTTCCGCTGCACGCGATTCAGCGGCAGCAGTCGGCGCCCCCGCTGCCGTATTCGTCGTGGCGCCGCCACCAGGCACCCGCCGCCTCGTTGCGCCCCAGCGGAGCGCGATCCAGCCACTGGTACATGCCCCACAGGCCGTCCAGCCCGCGCGCGTAGGCGGAATAGCTGTGGCAGACGACGTCGTCCTGGCGCACGAAGGCACTCATGCCGGGACGGTCGCGTACGTAGGTGGGCGCCTCGGTGCCGCAGGTGGCGGCGAACTGGCGGACGATCTCCGGGTATTGCGCCGCGGCCAGCGGATGGCCGCCACGCCGATAGTTGTACTCGACGTCGCCGGCTTGCTGCTGCGCCTCGGTGATCGAGACATTGAAGTCGTGGTTGAAATCGCTGTTGCTCGCGGACGCCCACGGGAACGTCCAGCCCATGCGCCGCTTGTAGGCCTGCAGCTTCGCCAGCGGCGCGCGCGACACCGCGGTGAACGCCACGTCATGGTTCTCCAGGTGCGCGACGATGCCGTTGAACCCGTCGGCGATCGACGAGCAGGACGGACACCCCGCCGTGTAGTCTGGGCCGAACATGAAGTGATAGACCAGCAGTTGCGAGCGGCCGCGGAACAAATCCCTCAGCGTGACGCTGCCCTGCTCGGTGTCGAAGCGGTAATCCTTGTCCACGCGCACCCACGGCAGCGCCTGCCGCTGGCGCGCCAGCTCGTCGCTGCGCCGGGTCAGCGCCTTCTCCTCGCGCAGCAATGCCAGGCGCGCCTGCAGCCATTCTTCGCGCGACGCGAGCCTGTGCCCGCGCGCCGTGTCGCCCATGCCGCTGTTCATGGATTGCCTCCCTCTGTCTTCGGTCGCAAATCGATTCCCGGCCCCGGCTTTCCCGCTGCGCGCGCGCCATTGCCGCGGCGACGGCGACGCAGCTTCGCGGCGACCAGGGTCGCCACGCCTCCGGCCGAACCGGTACCGGCCAGCACGATCGCCGCGGCGCCCATGCAGAGCGGGCACACGGCTCAGCCCTCGCCTGCCAGCCGCGGCGCCAGCGCATCCAGGAAGTACGTCCAGCCTCCGGTATGCGCCACCGCCATCCGCTCGTCGGGCAGGCCTTCATGGGTGAGGCGCAAATCGGTCTGGCCGCCGCGCGGCATGAACTCCAGCGTGACCACCGATTCCTTGCCGTGCGTGTGCTCGCTCACCCCGGTGAACTCGAGCAGGCGCGGGCTTTCCACGCGCAGGTAGCGGCCGTAGTGCGGGCGGATCTCGCCCGAGTGCACCATGCCGAGATAGAACAAGCCGCCGGGACGGGGATCGGCCACCACGTCGCCGCCTTCGGCCAGCCACGCCTTCATGCTGGCCGGGTCGGTCCAGGCGCGGAACACGCGCTCGGGCGAGGCGTCGTAGGTACGCGGTATCTCGAGGCGAAACGCGCCCATCGCCGTTTCATTGCGGCCCTTCATCGTCGGACTCCTTCTGCTGGTCGAGGAAAGCCCCCAGCGCGTCGAGGCGCTGGTTCCAGAAACGCTCGTATTGCGCCGTCCAGCGCGCCACCTCGCGCAGCGGCGTGGCGCGCAGGCGCAGGTAATGCTCGCGACCCTCGCGCCGGCGGCGGACCAGGCCCGCACCCTCCAGCACCTTGACGTGCTTGGACACCGCGTTCAGCGACATCGCGAACGGCTGCGCGAGATCGGTCACGCGCAGCTCGCCGCGGGTCAGCCGCGCCACGATGCGGCGGCGGGTCGGGTCGGCGAGTGCGGCAAAGGCAAGATCGAGGTTCGACACGGCATCACTCATTCAACCTTATGGTTGAATAATACGCCGACGAAAGGGCGCGTCAAGCGCGCCCTTTCGCGAGGCTTGCCTGCTCAGCCGCGCCAGTCGGCCAACGCGGCGTCCAGCTCGGCCGGCGCGCCGATCGCGCGCGCTTCCAGCCCCTTGTCGATGCGCTTGACCAGGCCAGCCAGCACCTTGCCCGGACCGCATTCGGCGATGCGCGTGGCGCCGCCGGCGGCCAGCGCCTGCACGCATCCGGTCCAGCGCACCGGCAGGTAGAGCTGACGCTGCAGCGCGCCGCGGATCTCGTCCAGCGAGGCGTAGCTTCTCGCCTCGGCGTTCTGCACCACCGGGATCGCGGGCAGTTGCCACGAAACCGCAGCCATGCGTTCGCCAAGCCTGTCGGCCGCTTCGCGCATCAGCATGCAATGCGAAGGCACCGACACGGCGAGCTTCACTGCCTTCTTCACGCCCAATTCGGCGAGCCTGGCCAGCGCACGATCCACTGCCTCGGCGTTGCCCGCGATCACCAGCTGGCCCGGCGAGTTGTAGTTGGCCGGCGCCACCACCTGCCCCTGCGCGACCTCGTCGCACACTTGCGCGATCTGCGCGTCGTCGCCGCCCAGGATCGCCGCCATCGCACCCGTACCCGCGGGCACCGCCGCCTGCATCAGCCGGCCGCGCTCGGCCACCAGCGCCGCCGCGTCGTGCAGCGGCAGGGCGCCGGCGCAAACCAGCGCGCTGTATTCGCCGAGGCTGTGGCCGGCCAGTTGCGTGGGTTGTGCGCCGCCGAGCTTGCTCCATACCCGCCACACCGCCACGCTGGCCGCGAGCAAGGCCGGCTGCGTGTGCTCGGTACGGTTGAGCCGCTCTTCCGGCCCCTGCTGGCTGAGCGCCCACAGGTCCGTGCCCGCGCCCTGCGAGGCCTCGTCGAAAGCCGCCTTCACTTCCCCATGCGCGGCGGCCAGTTCGGCCAGCATGCCGACCGATTGCGAACCCTGGCCGGGGAAGACGAAAGCAAGCGTTGCGGCATTCATGGACAGTGCGTTCCTCGGATCAAACCAGCATGGTGCCAGCATCGGCCGGCGTGCGCAGCGGTATCGACCGCCGAAAAACCGATGCCGCCTCGCGGGCGGCATCGGGTGCAAACGGAAAACGCGGGCATCAGTAGCGCAGCAGCGCCGACGCCCAGGTGAAGCCGCCGCCGAACGCTTCCAGCAGCAGGTTCTGGCCGCGCTGCACCTTGCCCGAGCGCACCGCATAGTCCAGCGCCAGCGGCACCGAACCGGACGAGGTGTTGGCGTGCTGGTCGACGGTGACGATCACGCGGTCCATCGGCATCTGCAGCCGCTTCGCGGTGGCCTCGATGATGCGCAGGTTGGCCTGGTGCGGGATCAGCCAGTCGATGTCGGCCTCGTGCATGCCGGCGGCCTCCAGCGTCTCGCCGACCAGCGAATCCAGCGTCTTCACCGCGACCTTGAACACTTCGCGGCCGGCCATCTTGATGCGCACGCCGTGGTTCGGTTCGTCCCTGAAACCGGCGGACACGCCGACCGGGTTCCACAGCAGCTCCTTGTAGCCGCCATCGGCATGCATGCAGGTGGCGTGGATGCCGGGCTCGCTGGAACCCTCCAGCACCACCGCGCCGGCGCCGTCGCCGAACAGCACGCAGGTCTCGCGCTCGTTCCAGTCGATCATGCGGGTCAGCGTCTCGGCACCGATCACCAGCGCCTTCTTCGACTGGCCGCTCTTGATGAACTTGTCGGCGATGCCCAGCGCGTACATGAAGCCGGAACAGGCGGCATTGACGTCGAACGCCGCGCAGCCGTTCGCGCCCAGCCGTTGCTGCACCAGGCAGGCGGTGGACGGGAAGATGATGTCGGGCGTGGTGGTGCCCAGCACGATCAGGTCCAGCTCCGCGGCCTTCACTCCGGCCGCTTCCAGCGCACGCTGCGCGGCGAGGAAAGCCAGGTCGCCGGTGGTCTCGCCATCGGCGGCGATGTGGCGCTGGCGGATGCCGGTGCGGGTGCGGATCCATTCGTCGCTGGTGTCGACGATCTTCTCCAGATCGGCGTTGCTGACGGCGCGCTCGGGCAAGGCGCTGCCGGTGGCGATGATGCGGGAGTAGATCTGGGCCATTCCGTTTTCCGTCAAGCGTGAATCGTGCATTGAACGCCCTGGACGGCACATGCGCAACCGTCCGGGAGTGCCGGCGAACCCATCAACGCGAAACGGCGCGTCACCGCGCCGTTTCGGATGGTTCGGTCATGCGGATTCCCGGGGAATCCGCCGCGTCGATCAATCCTCGACCGACACCGCGCCCTTGGTCTCGATGACCTTCTTGCCGCGGTAGTAGCCGTCGGCGGTGACGTGGTGACGCAGGTGCACCTCGCCGCTGGTCGGGTCGGTGGACAGCTGCACGGTCTTCAGCTTGTCGTGCGCGCGACGCATGCCGCGGGTGGACGGGGTACGGCGGCTCTTGGCAACGGCCATGATAGTTCTCCAACTGAACCTGGTTTTCGGTATCTGATGACCGGAGCCGCTGGGCCCCGACCGGCTTACTTCTTCAGTTCGCGCAACACCGCGAACGGGTTGTTCTCTTGTCCTGCAGCATCATCCTGCCCGGCCGCGCCATGATCGACGGCCGCGTCGGGCAAGCTGCTGTCCGGGTTCACCGGCACCAGCGGCAAGGCCAGCAGCAGTTCGTCCTCGATCACGTCAGCCGGATGCAGGCGACCGTCCTCGGCCACCAGCAGCGGCTCGCAACCGGGCGGCAGACCCGCCTCGTCGCGCTCCCGCCGGATCAGGCCGAGCCGGCTGTCCACCGTCACCGGCAACACGAACGGTTCGAGCGTGCGCTGGCAGGTTAACGTCAGCGGCGCCTGCGCATGGACATCCACATAGTCCGTGCCCAGTTCGTCACGGCCGAAATCCAGCCGAAAGTCCACTTCGCCCCCGCTGCCCGCCAGCGCGCCGCACAGGCGTTCCAGCGCGGCCACGGGCATCGATCCCTCGAACGAACGCCGCGCCGAGACCATGCGCCATGCGTCCACGGACTCTGGCAGTGTCACGGACATAATCGGCGAATGGTAAGTTCGCGAACGGCTGAAGTCAACCGGCGGATCAAGCGCTTGCGTCATCCGGGGAGGCCGCCCGGCACGCGCATTTTGCCTGATGCGCCCAGCTTGCGGCAGACTGCAGCCCCACCCAGTGCAGGCTACGTCGCGTGAATCTTTCCCTGACGCTCGGCGCGCTCGCGCTGCTGGTGCTGGTCGTCGCGGCCGCCTGGGCACTGACCTCGCGCCGCTGGCAGAACCGGCGCGCCGCCGACCTGCAGCAACTGCTCGACCTGGCCGACCGGCTGGAAACCGACCTGAAAAGCTGCCGTGCCGGCCTGGCGCAGGCGCACGCGGTGATGGCGATCAACCCGGACCTGCCAGGCGCCAGCGAGCAGGACGCCCGCCAGGCGGTCGACGCCGGACTGCAGGCGCTGCTGCGCCAGCGCATCTGGATCCGCGATCGCGCCGCCCGCGCCAGCCAGCAGGAACTCGACGAAACCGCCGCCGCAATGCGCGCCAGCCGCGACCGCCTGCAGCCGCTGCTGCAGGCGCTGGATGCCGCCCAGCGCGACCTGGACAGCGCGATGCGCGAACACATCCACCGCGACGCCGAGTAACACGTGAACGCCCCTCTTCCCCGCATCGTGCTGGCCTCCACTTCGCGCTACCGCGCCGAGCTGCTTGGCCGGCTGCTGCCGGATTTCGAGCAGCGCGCCCCCGGCACCGACGAAACCGCCCTGCCCGGCGAAGCGCCGGACGCACGCGCGGCAAGGCTCGCCGTCGCCAAGGCCGCGGCGGTTGCCGACGGCCTGCGCGATGCGCTGGTGATCGGCTCCGACCAGGTCGCCGAACGGGATGGCGAGACGCTGGGCAAGCCCGGCAGCGCGGCGAATGCCCGCGCCCAGCTCGCGGCCAGTACCGGCCACGTGGTGCATTTCCACACGGCGCTGTGCCTGCTCGACACGCGTAGCGGCCGCCACCAGGTCCACGTCGATCGCACCCGCGTGCACTTCCGCGTGCTGGGCATCGCGGAGATCGACCGCTACGTGGCACGCGAACAGCCGCTGGACTGCGCCGGCAGCTTCAAGTGCGAAGGCCTGGGCATCAGCCTGTTCGAGCGTATCGACAGCGAGGACCCCAGCGCCCTGATCGGCCTGCCGCTGATCGCGCTGGCGCGGCTGCTGCGCGCAGCGGGCGTGGCCGTGCCCTGAGGCAAACCGGGTACGCTGACCACAACCCTGCCGAACCGCTTCCCACCCACGCACTCCGCGAGCCCGATCGATGAGCCAGCCCCTGCCCGCCACACCGCCCGCCGACGAACTGCGCCAACGCCTCGCCGCCGCCGAGGCCCAGCTCAATCGCGTGGTGCTGGGCAAGGCACGACAGGTGAAACTGGGGCTGGCCTGCCTGGTCGCCGGCGGCCACCTGCTGCTGGAAGACGTGCCCGGCGTGGGCAAGACCACGCTGGCGCACGCGCTGGCCGCCAGCTTTGCGCTGGAGTTCCAGCGCGTGCAGTTCACCAGCGACCTGCTGCCTTCCGACATCCTCGGCGTGAGCGTGTACGAGCGCGAGACCGGCCAGTTCCGTTTCCATCCCGGCCCGATCTTCGGCGGTCTGCTGCTGGCCGACGAGATCAACCGCGCCACGCCGAAGACGCAGAGCGCCCTGCTGGAGGCGATGGCCGAGGGCCAGGTCACCGTGGATGGCCAGACCCATGCGCTGCCGCAGCCATTCTTTGTGGTGGCCACGCAGAACCCGCTGGATCTCGCCGGCACGTTCCCGCTGCCCGATTCGCAGCTCGACCGCTTCATGCTGCGGCTGTCGCTGGACTATCCCGATCCCGCCGCCGAACGCGAACTGCTCACCGGCGTCGACCGCCAGGACCTGCTGGCCGGGTTGAAGCCGCAGCTGGACGGTGCCGCCCTGCTCGCGCTGCGCCGGCAGGCACAGGCGATCACCGCCAGCCCCGCCCTGCTCGACTACCTGCAGGCGCTGCTCGGCGCCAGCCGGCGCCATGCCGAGATCCGCACGGGATTGTCGCCACGTGCCGGGCTGTCGCTGCTCGCCGCGGCACGCGCCTGGGCGCTGCTGGACGGCCGCGGCTACGTGCTGCCGGAAGACCTGCAGGCGCTGTTCGTGCCGCTGGCCGCACACCGGCTGGTGGCCGCGCGCGGCATCGGTGGCGAGGCGCTGGCGCGCGAGCTGCTCGCCGAGGTGGCGGTGGACTGATGCGCGCCGCCCTGCTGCGCCGGCTCAACCAGTTCGCCGAACGCCGTCTGCCCGCGCTCACCCGCCTGCGCCAACCCGAACCGCTGCCGATCGAACTGGGCCGGCGCCGCATCTACATCGTGCCCACCGCGTTCGGGCTCGGCTTCGGCATGCTGTTGCTGGTCATGCTGGTGGGCGCGCTGAACTACGCCAACAACGCGGCGCTGCTGTTGACCTGCATGCTCGGCGCCGCCAGCGCGGCGAGCATGCTGCTCGCGTTCCGCACGCTGGATGGCCTGTCCTTGCGCGGCATCCGCGCCGGCCATGCCATCGCTGGCGACCCGCTGGAACTGGTGCTGGATTTCGCGGCACGACGCCCGCGCGAATCCGTGCGCCTCGACTGCGGGGGCGAGTCGCTGGCCTTCGCGGTGAAGGGCACCACGGAACTGCGGCTGCGGCTGGCCACCACCCGGCGCGGCTGGCAGGCCTTGCCGCGGCTGAAGCTGTGGAACACCTGGCCGCTGGGCCTGTTCCGCGCGTGGAGCTGGCTGCATCCCCGGCAATCCGTGCTGGTGTGGCCACGGCCGGAAATCGCCGGTCCGCCGCCGATGTTGCCGGCCGATGCGCGCGAGCGCCTGCGTCCGCAAGCGGGCGAGGAACTGGCCGGCTTGCGCGACTATCGCCGCGGCGATGCGCCCAGGCACATCGCGTGGAAGGCCAGCGCACGCCACCACGACCTGCTGGTGAAGGACTTCGACCGCCCCGAGCCGCGCGAGACCTGGCGCCTGGACTGGCAGGCACTGCGCGCGCTGGACCACGAGGCGCGCATCGCCCGGCTGGCGCGCTGGCTGGGCGAGGCGGAGGCGCAGGGGCGGCGCTACAGCCTGCAGCTGCCGAACGAGCGCATCGACGTCGACAGCGGCCCGGCCCACTACGCGCACTGCATGAGTGCGCTGGCGGTGCTGCCGTGACGAGCCCGGCCACCACACCGCTGGCGGCGCGCAGCTTCGACCTGGCCGCGCTCGGTCTGGCCGCCGTGCTGGCACTGCACGCGCCGCACCTGCCATGGTGGCTGAGCGCCGCGCTGGCGCCGATCCTGTGCCTGCGCTGGTGGCTGCGCCGCCGGCGGCAGGCACGCACGCCGGCCTGGCTGAAGTTGCCGCTGCTTGCGGCACTCCTGCTGGCCATCGTGAGCTGGTACGGCAACCTGTTCGGCCAGGAGCCCGGCGCCGCGCTGGCGGTGGGCCTGCTGGTGCTGAAGCTGCTGGAAACCGAGACCGTGCGCGACGCCCGCGTGGGCATGAGCTTCGCCTGCTTCACCCTGATGGCCGCGCTGCTGTTCGACCAGAGCCTCGTCGCCACCACCACGGTGGCGCTGGGCCTGCTGCCGCCGCTGGCCGTGTTGCGCACGCTGGAACCGGGACGGCAAGCGCCGCCTGCGCTGTGGCGCGAACTGCTGCCCGGGCTGGGCCTGCTTGCCGCCGCGCTGCCATTGGCTCTGTTCGCCTTCCTGCTGCTGCCGCGGCTGAACTCGCCGCTGTGGGGAGCGCCGAACGCCAGCGAGCAACGCACCGGCCTCAGCGATCGCATGACGCCGTCCGGCTTCACCCGGCTGCTGGTCGACGACAGCCCCGCGCTGCGGGTGAGCTTCGACGGTTCGCCACCGCCGCCCGACCAGCGTTATTTCCGCGCCTTCGTGATGAGCCATTACGACGGCATCAGCTGGACCTACCGCGACGTGGCCAACCAGCCGCCGGTGCCGGTCGAAGCCTCGCGCACCATCCGCTATCGCATCAGCCTGGAACCGACCCGGCAACGCGTGCTGCCCACGCTGGACGTGCCGCTGGCCGCGCCGGCCGGCGCCAGCCTGCGCCGCGACCATGAGGTGATCGCCGACCGGCCGGTGGACAGCCTGCGCGACTACACGCTGGAATCCGCCACCCGCTACCGGCTGGAACCGCAGCTCGGCCGTTACCACGCCCGCTGGCTGCAGCTGCCCGCCGGCTACAACCCGCGCACCCTGGCGCTGGGGCGCTCATGGCGGGCGCGTTACGGCAGTGACGATGCCGCCATCGTGCAGGCTGCGCTTGCGCTGTTCCACGACGGCGGCTTCCGCTACACGCTGGCGCCCGCGCCGCTGGGCCGCGACGCGATGGACGATTTCCTGTTCGACACCCGCGAAGGTTTCTGCGAGCACTACTCGTCCGCCTTCACCGTGCTGATGCGCGCCGCCGGCATCCCCGCCCGCGTGGTCACCGGCTACCAGGGCGGCTACTGGAACGCGATGGGCCGCTACCTGCTGGTGCGCAATTCCGACGCGCATGCCTGGAGCGAGGTCTGGCTGGCCGGCCGCGGCTGGGTGCGGATCGATCCCACCGCCGCCGTGCGCCCGCAGCGCATCAGCCTCGGCGCCGCCGCCGCGGCACCCGGCCAGTTGCCGTGGTACCAGGACGGCTGGCTGCAGTCGCTGCGCAACCACTGGGACATCGTCAACCGCTGGTGGAACCTGAGCGTTAATGGCTTCGACGCGCTGCGCCAGCGCGGACTGCTGCAGCCGTTCGGCATCCGCGAGACAGACACTTCCACGCTGGCGCTGCTGCTGGCCATGGCCTGCGTGCTGTGCATGGGCGCCGGGCTGGCGTGGGTGTGGCGGCGGCGCGAACCGGAAGACGCCGCGGTTGCCGCGCTGCACCGGCTGGAACGCAAGCTGGCGCGACTGGGTGTGATACGGCAAGCCGGCGAGGGACCGCGGGATTACCTGCAACGCGCCGCCCGCGCGTTGCCCGCGCAACACGACAGGCTGATCGAACTGATGCACCACTATCTCGAGCTGCGCTATGCCCGCCCCGAGCCGACGACGGAATCCCTGCGCGCGCTGCGACGTGCGGTGCGGGATTTTCCTGTCGTCCGCATGGTCAAATAAGCGTTGATAGGGTTGCGCACACAATCGTCCATGATGGAGAAACCGCCATGTCCCTCTACCGTCCCCTCACGCTGATCGCGGCCATCGCCCTGCTGGGCGGTTGCGCGACCATTCCGCAACCGCTGCAAGGCAACTACACCAACGTCTCCAGTGCCGCCGCCCAGCAGGGTGGCGCCGGTGGCACCCAGGTGCGCTGGGGCGGCGAGATCATCAAGACCGAGCCGGGCCCGCAGCAGACCTGCTTCTACATCCTGGCGCGCCCGCTGGACAGCCAGGCGCGGCCTGAACTGAGCCGTGCGGGCGGCGACCAGGGCCGCTTCGTGGCCTGCCACAGCGGCTTCTACGATCCGGAGGTGTTCACCCGCGGCCGCGAGCTGACCGTGACCGGCACCATCCATGGCACGGTGACGCAGAAGGTGGGCGACTACGACTACCCCTACCCGCGCGTGGAAGCCGACGTGGTCTATCTGTGGCCGAAGCGCCCGGTGTACGTGGAAACACCCTACCCGCCCGGCTTCTATGACCCGTTCTGGGGTCCGTGGGGTCCGTGGGGCTACGGCTACGGTTATCCGTACTGGCGCGGGCCGCGCGTGATCGTGGTACGCCCCGCGCCACCGCCGCCGAAGAAGTAGGCAGGGCAGCGCCCGTACGAAGACGCCGGCCAATGGCCGGCGTCTTTCGTTTCGCGGCATGGCGGCAAATCAGCCCGGCGGCCAGTGCAGGCGCCGCCCGGCCAGCAGGTGCACATGCAGGTGGAACACGGTCTGGCCGCCGTCCTCGTTGCAGTTGACTACCGTGCGGTAGCCCTGCTCGGCGAAGCCCTCACGTTTCGCGTAGTCCGCGCAAGCCAGCAGCAGCTTGCCCAGCAGCGACGCATCGGCCGCCGTGGCGTCGTTCAAGGTGGCGACCGCTTGCTTCGGGATGAACAGCACGTGCACCGGCGCCTGCGGGTTCACGTCGCGGAAGGCCAGCAGCTCGTCGTCCTCGTAGACGATGTCGGCCGGGATCTCGCGCCGGATGATCTTGTCGAAGATGGTGTCGCCCATGCCTGACTCCTTCCCATGTCCTCATGACAGGCGCAACAGCATACCGTGCGCACCCGGCGCCACGTGCCGGAAACCGAACTTCGCATAGAGCTCGTGCGCCGTGCCGTCGGCGATGAGCCCGATCATGGCGCGCGACGGCGCACGGGCGCGGATGTCGTCCATCAACGCCTGCATGATGCGCCGGCCGAAGCCCTTGCCCTGCCATGCGGGTGTCACCGCGATGTCGACCACGAACAGGAACAGGCCGCCGTCACCCACCACGCGCCCCATGCCGATCAGTTCACCCGCGTGGCGCACACACACCGAACTCCAGCTCGCCGCAAGACCGATCGCCGCGCCCTCCGCGGTCATCAGGCTCAGGCCCGCCGCCGTGCGCAGCGCACGGTATTCATCGTTGCCGGGGATCTCCAGGGCGAGCGTCGGCTGCACGGCTTCAGTCCAGCAGCTGGCGGCCGCCGAACGCATGCGCCAGCGTGCCGCGGTCAACGAATTCCAGTTCGCCGCCCAGCGGCACGCCATGCGCCAGCCGGGTCGGCCTGATGCCGCCGGCGCGCGCCAGCTGCGCCAGGTAGTGCGCGGTGGCCTCGCCTTCCACGGTGGGGTTGGTGGCGATGATGAGTTCCTCCACCTCGCCCTCGCCCAGTCGCTGCGCAAGCTGCGGCAGGCCCAGCTCATCCGGCCCCAGCCCGTCCAGCGGCGACAGCCGGCCGTGCAGCACGAAGTACTGGCCACGGTAGCCGGTGGCCTGCTCGATCGCGGCCAGCTCCACCGGCGACTCCACCACGCACAGCAGCTGGCGGTCGCGGCTGTTGCCGGCGCAGATCGCGCACAAGGCTTCCTCGCTGAAATTGCGGCAGCGCTGGCAGTGCCCGATGTGTTGCATCGCCTCACGCAGCGCGTCGGCCAGTTTCAGGCCACGCTCGCGGTCGCGCTCCAGCAGATGGAACGCCATCCGCTGCGCGCTCTTGCCGCCCACGCCGGGCAGGCAGCGCAGCGCTTCGATGAGGCCGGACAGGAGTGGAGAGGAAGACATCGTCCTCTCAGAACGGCATCTTGAAGCCCGGCGGCAGGCTCATGCCGGCGGTGACGCCGCCCATCCTGTCGCGGCTGGCCTGGGCCACCTTGTTCACCGCGTCGTTGATCGCGGCGGCGACCAGATCCTCGGCCATCTCCGGATCGTCGGCGAAGGTCTGGCGGTCGATGACCACCTTGCGCACCTCATGCGCGCCGCTCATGGTCACGCTCACCAGGCCGCCGCCGGCGCTGCCGGTGACTTCCAGCTTCGCGATCTCCTCCTGCGCACGCTTCATGTCTTCCTGCATGCGCTGGGCCTGCTGCATCAGCTGGCCGATCTGACCTCTCATGGCCTTGCTCCGTTACTGCGGGTTGTCTAGGGGTTTCACCGACTGCGGCACCACGCGGGCGCCGAAATCGCGTTTCATGGATTGCACGAAGGGATCGTCCTCGATCGACTGCTCGGCGGCCGCCTGAGCCGCGTTGCGCGCCTGCGTGGCACGCGCGGCAGGGGTGGCGGTAACGGCCGTCTTGTCGATGTCGACGAAACGCAAACGGATGCGCTCGCCCAGCGCCTGGCTGATGCGCTCCTCCATCTGGCTGACCATCGGCTCCACCGCCATGCCCATGTGCGCCGGCTGCAGCGCCAGCACCAGGGTGTTGCCGTCGCGCTCGCGCAACACCGCGTTCTGCGCCAGCACGCTGAACGGGCCGCGCAGGCCAGCCTGCTCGATCAGGCTCTCCCATGGCGGCAGGCCGCTGGCATCACGCGGCGACACGGATGTGGATGTGGTCGGGGCGACCGTCTCGCGCACCGCGGGTGCGGGGGCGGCCGACGCGTTGCGATAGGCGGGCGCGGCCGGTGGCGCGGCGGCCGCGGCGCTGCGTGCAGGTGACGGCGCAGGCCGCGGTGCAGGCGCGGATGCCGGAGCGGCGCGTTCCGTCGCCTGCCCCGCGCCGTCGACGGGACGGAACGCCAGCATGCGCAGCAGCGCCATCTCGAAGCCGGTGCGCGCGTCGGGCGCCAGCGCGAGGTCGCGGCGGCCACCGATCGCGATCTGGTAGTAGAGCTGCACGTCTTCCGGCGCGATGCGCGCGGCCAGCGCGTGCAACGCCTCGCCATCGGATTCGTCGCCCGCCCGGTAGCCGGGGATCAACTGGATCAGCTGCAGGCGATGCAGCACGCCGGCGAGGTCGTCCAGCACACCACCGAAGTCCGGCGAGTACGAGGCGATCTGCGCACACTCGGCAAGCAGGCGCGTGCCGTCGCCGTCGGCCAGCGCGGCCAGCACGCCCAGCACCTGGCCACGGGCCACGCTGCCCAGCATGGTGCGCACCTCGTCGGCCTTGAGCTCGCCGCCGCCGTAGGCGATGGCCTGGTCGAGCAGCGACAGGCCGTCGCGCAGCGAGCCGTCGGCGCCGCGCGCCAGCTCCTCGATCGCGGCATCCTCGTAGGCGATGTTCTCGGCGCCGAGGATGTGCCGCATCTGGCCCGCGATCTGCTCGGGCAGCAGGCGCTTCAGGTTGAACTTCAGGCAGCGCGACAGCACCGTCACCGGCAGCTTCTGCGGGTCGGTGGTGGCGAGCAGGAACTTCACGTGCGGCGGCGGCTCTTCCAGCGTCTTCAGCAGCGCGTTGAACGCCGGCTTGGAGAGCATGTGCACCTCGTCCACCAGGTACACCTTGAAGCGGCCGCGCGAAGGCGCGTACTGCGCGTTCTCGATCACCTCGCGCACGTCGTCCACGCCGGTGTTGCTGGCCGCGTCGATCTCCAGCAGGTCGACGAAGCGGCCTTCGTCCACCGCCGTGCATACCGCGCATTCGCCGCAGGGATCGGCCGATTCGCCGCGCTCGCAGTTCAGCGACTTGGCGAAGATGCGCGCGATGGTGGTCTTGCCCACGCCGCGCGTGCCGGTGAACAGGTAGGCGTGGTGCATGCGCCCGGTGTCCAGCGCGTTGGTGAGCGCGCGCACCACGTGCTCCTGCCCCACCAGTTCGGCGAACTTGCGCGGGCGCCATTTGCGGGCGAGGACTTGATAGGACATGCCTGACTACCTTGGGGCGAGGGTCGATTGTGCCAAGTCGACACCGGTTTCGGTAGGCGCGGCTTCAGCCGCGATCGGCGCGGGCTGCCCCGAAATGGCGGCGGCCCCGCCAGCCACACCCCGGCACCCGAATCATCCACTACCGTTGCTTCCTTCCGGACCTGGCGGGGTTTGCGGACTATCGTCGCGGGGGGACCGACGGGGCCACCATGGACGTTGCACGGCTCATCGCCGTGGCTCGCTTTGATCAACTGGCGGAGAGGGCGGGATGGTTCGGCCCGTCCTGGGCCTCACCCTTCGCTACGCGAAGGGCCAGCCTGCGGCTGTCCAAATTCGTTCCCGACGAATTTGTCGAACCACGCGGGTTCTCACCCACCCTCTCTCTTCCGTGATTCCATACTGCTGCGCCAGCTTCCGGGCCGTCGCGTCTTTCAATCATCTGGCGGAGAGGGCGGGATTCGAACCCGCGATACGGGGATAAGCCGTATACACACTTTCCAGGCGTGCTCCTTCAACCACTCGGACACCTCTCCGCAAAAACTTCCCCGCAGCGTCACCGCCGGGCGGGATGGTTCGGCTCGTCCTGAGCCTCACCCCTCACTTTCGTTCGGGGCCAGCCTGCGGCTGTCCAAAATTCGTTACGACGAATTTTGTCGAACCCGCGATACGGGATAAGCCGCATACGCAATTCGAGGGGCATCCCGTATCGACCACCCGGGCACCGCTCCGCACGCAAAACCTTCCTGCCGGCCAAACCGCTACGGTCAAGAGGAGAAAGGATAGCGACCGCTGCGGCAGCTGACAAGGGACGACGGGGTTCAACCCGCATCCGCATGCGGTGGCAGGGGCATTTCCAATGCGACGCGCTGCCCGGTCGTGGCGATGCGATAACCACGTGCGGCCAGTACCGCGCCGTCGCTCGCGCTGCCGTAGTGGTAGAGCAACAGCCGCTTGCGCAGCGTCGCCTCGTATTCGCGCTCGATGTCGTCGATGCCGGTGTGCGAAGGGTTGCCGACCAGGCCGCAATCGTGCGCCACCAGCACGCCTCCGCCGGCGTGCTGCGCCAGCGCCTCGGGAATCGGACGGGTGTCGCCGGTGTAGACGAAGCTGCCGGGCAAGGCGAGGCCGAACGAGGTGTTGGGCCGGTGGTGGCGAGTGGCGAACACGTCGAACCACAGGCCGTCGAGCCAGAAACCGCGCGCGCACGGCACCAGCCGGAACGCCTCCCAGAAATTCACCCCGCCTTCGGCCAGCACGCCGGGGTAGTCGGCCACGCGCGCCTGCAGCCACGGGATCAGCGCGGCGTGTGCGAACAACCGCGTGGTGCCGCGCAGGTGCTCGTCGAACCACAGCTTGATGAACAGGCCTTCCAGTCCCGCCACGTGATCCATGTGGGTGTGGGTGACGTAGAGCGCAGGCGGCAGCGCGCCATAGGCATCGAGATAGCGGTCCAGCGTATCCGGACCGCAATCGACCAGCAGCACCGGCACGCCGTCGCGTTCCAGCACCACGGCCGAGGAACCCAGCTCGCGGGCCGCGTGCGCCGCGCCCGTACCGAGGAAATGCAGATGCCAGTTCATGCGCCGAAGGTAGCCTCGTAGGCGTCGAGGAGAGGTGTCCAGACGGTCGTGCGGAAGGCCGCTTCGCCCTGCGCAGCGGCGCCGAGCTTGAGCAGCGAACGATGCAGCCGCTCGAGGTTGGCCAGCCGCCAGGCTTCGACCGGCGTGCGCAGGCGGCCGCGGTCGAAATCGATCAGGTGCAGCGCCGGGGATGTCACCAGCACATTGTGGGCGTTGAGGTCGGCATGCCAGACGCCGGCACGATGGAAGCGCGCCACCAGCGCACCGACTTCGCGCGCCAGCTCCGCGTCCAGCCGTCCGGCGGCGAGGCATTCGGCCAGCGTCTGCGCATCCGCGATGCGCCGGGTGATCAGGTCGGCGCGGTAGAACAGGCCTCCTCGCCGGTAGCGCGCGGCCACCGGCACCGGTCCGGGCAGGCCCAGGCGCACGATCTCGGCCAGCAGGCGGAATTCGGCGAAGCAGCGCGTGGCATCCGCGCCACGCCACAGGTAACGGTCGCCCATCAGCTTCGCCACCATGCCGCCGCGGTGGTAATGCCGCAGCACGCATTCGCCGGCCGGCGTGGCAATCAGTTGCACGCCGCCACGGCCACCCGACTGCGAACGCAGCGCACCATGCTCGCGCCAGCGTTCCGGCACGAACCAGTCGGTGTCGACTTGTGGCGAGGCCTCGGCGTCGAACAGAATCGCGCCATCGGCGTCTTCGCGCAGTTGCTCTTGCATCGGTGCTGGCACGCCTCTGTCGGGAAAGGTCTGGACATCCGGCTCTTGCCCGTCATTCCCGCGAAAGCGGGAACCCAGTGCCTCGCACCCGCGACCTGAAGTCGCTGGATCCCCGCTTTCGCGGGGATGACGGCAGAATCAGAACTTCATCCGCTTCTGGCGATTTTACATGTCCCCTCCCGCTTCGCTCTGCCTGCTGCGCACCTCGGCCATCGGCGATGTCACCCACGTGGTGCCGCTGCTGCGCACGCTGCAGGCGGCATGGCCGCAGACGCGGCTGACCTGGGTCGTGGGCAAGCTGGAGCGCAGGCTGGTGGGTGACCTGCCCGGCGTGGATTTCGTTACCTTCGACAAGGCCGCGGGCTGGTCCGGCATGCGCGAGGTATGGGCAGCGCTGCGCGGCCGCCGCTTCGACGCGCTGCTGCAGATGCAGGTGGCGCTGCGCTCCAACCTGCTGAGCCTGGGCATCCAGGCGGAGCGGCGCATCGGCTACGACGCGGCGCGGGCGAAGGATCTGCACGGCCTCGTCGTCAACGAACGCATCCCCGCGCGCACCGGCGAACACGTGCTGGATGCGATCGGCAGCTTCTGCGAGCCGCTCGGGCTGAAGCAGACCCAGGTGCGCTGGGACATCCCCGTCCCGGACGAAGCACACGCCTGGGCTGCGGAACAACTGCCGGGCGGTGCGCCCGCCCTGCTGGTGAGCCCCAGTTCCAGCCATGCGCTGCGCAACTGGCGGCCGGAGCGCTACGCGGCCGTGATGGATCATGCCGCGGCACGCGGCTGGCGCGTGGCCCTGGTGGGCGGCCCCTCGCCCGCCGAGCGCGCGATGGCCGACTCGGTTCGAGCGGCCTGCAAATCGGCGCCGCTCGACCTCACCGGCAAGGACACGCTGAAGAAACTGCTGGCCCTGCTCGGCCGCGCGCAACTGCTGCTGACGCCCGACTCCGGCCCGATGCACATGGCCAACGCGGTCGGCACCAAGGTGCTCGGCCTGCACGCCGCCAGCAACCCGGACCGCTCCGGCCCCTGGTCCGACCGCCGCTGGTGCGTGGACAAGTACGACGCGGCCGCGCGCAAGTACCTGCACAAGCCGGCCAGCGAGATCGCCTGGGGCAGCAAGATCGAATACCCCGGCGTGATGGACCTGGTCGGGGTCGACGACGTGGTCGAGCGCTTCGAGGCCGCCAGCGCCCATCTCGGCCTCGGCTGACGCCGCGGGTGCCGCCTACAGCTCGCGCAGCTTGATGTCGCGGAACTGCAGCCGGATCGGCGTCTCGCCCTTGTCCTCCGTCCCCTGCAGGGAAACATGCCCGCTGTGGAAGCTGCCGAAGTCCGGCCACGCCTTGAACTTGGTGGTGGCGACCAGCTTCTTCCAATCGTCCGTCCACAGCATGGTGTCGAGCACCTTGTGGCCGTTCTGGAAGAACTGCAGGTGGCCGTGGTCGGCAATGATCTCGAAGCGGTTCCACTGCGGCGCCTGGTTGACCCACTCCACCGGCGAGGAAATCAGGTCGAACAGGTCGCCCGAGCGCTCGTTCAGCACGCGGCTGTCCGGCTTGGTGCAGGCGAGGTCGGCGATCTGCATCTCCGGGCCGGTCTCGTAGGGCTGCGCGTACTTCGGCGACTCGTTCACGTAGAACATCACCCCGCTGTCGGCGCACGGCGTCATCCGCCATTCCAGCTTGAGGTCGAAATTGGCGTACTCGCCGTCGCTGACCAGGTCGGCGAAATCCTCGCCGCGGCCGCTGCGCCCGCGCTGCAGCTGGATGGCGCCGTCGTGCACCGACCAGTCCCTGGCGGGCGCCTTCTGCAGGTAGGAATGCCAGCCGTCGAGGTTGCGGCCGTTGAACAGCAGCTGCCAGCCCTGCGCCTTTTCCTGCGGCGTGAGCGTATTCGGCGCCTGCGCGTTCGCCGTCCCGCAGGCCAGGCAGGCCCAGGCCATCATCAGCATGCGTTGCTTCGTCGACATCGTGGTTTCCTGGTGGGGGTTGCGTTGCTCAGGAGCCGGCGTGCCCGGCCGCGGGCGGGAAGGACGGCGGCGCGTCGTGCAGGTCGCTGCCCCAGGCCCGGTCCGGCGTCGCCTGCAGCGAGAAGCGCAGCTTGCCGCCGCGGGTGGCGAACGCCGCCGGCAGCCACGGGCGCGCGTATGGCTGGCCGTCGACCTGCAGGGCGTGCACATAGGGCGTGCCGGCGCTGGCGCCCGGCGCGTCGATCACCACGTCGCCACCGCCGCGGTGAACCACGGCATGGTCGAACAGCGGGCTGCCCACGACCAGCTCCGCGCGACCGGGAATCTCCGGGTACAGGCCCAGCGCCGACCACACGTACCAGGATGACATCTCGCCCAGGTCGTCGTTGCCCGGGATGCCGTCGGGCGCGTTCTTCCACAGCGCATTCACCACCGCGCGCACGGTCGCCTGGGTCTTGTACGGCTGGCCGGCGAAGTCGTACAGCCAGGGCGTCGCCACCGACGGCTCGTTGTTCAATTCCGCATGCAGCGGCCCGGCGTTGGTGAAGGCCCAGCGGCCGTCGGCCTGGTGGAAGAAGCGGTCCAGCCGCGCGGTCGCCTTGTCGTAGCCACCCATCGCATCGAACAGGCCGTGCAGGTCGAACGGCACCATCCACACGTAGACCGCCGCGCTGGCCTCGACGAAGCCGTCGTCGGTGGACGGCGTGAAGGCCGGCCAGCTGCCGTCGGCGTTGCGGTTCTGGATGTAGCCGCCGTCCGGCGCGGCCTTCGGGTTGTACAGGTTGCGCCAGTAGCCGGCGCGGGCGAGGAAGCGCCGCTGCCCGGCGCGGTCGCCCGCGTCGGCGGCGAGTTCGGACAGCGCGAAGTCGGCCGTGGCGTCCTCCAGCGTCTCGGCGGCGCCACCCCAGGCGTGCGACTTCGTGGCGATGTAGTGCAGCTGCAGCCACTGGTCCAGCGAGGGCCGCTCGCCCACGCATTCCACGTTGCAGCCGGCGTCGGATTCGTCGTGTGCGGTCGGCACGGTGGCGGCGCGGGCCAGCGAGGCGTAGGCGCCGCGCAGGTCGAAGTCGCGCCCGCCGAAGGCGTAGATGGCGGCCAGCGAGGGCACCGCGGGATCGCCGCTCATCACGTGGGTGCCGCCGCCGTTGTGCGTCCAGCGGTCCCACTCGCCCTGGTTCTGCTGCGCCTGGTGGTAGAGCGACTGCGCGATGTCGCTGCCCACCTTCGGCAACAGCCAGGTCACCAGCTGCAGCTGCGAGCGGTACACGTCCCAGCCGGAGAAATTGGCGTACTGCGCCTGCTGGCCGCCCTGCACGCGATGGACTTTTCCGTCGAAGCCGCGGTATTCGCCGTCGACGTCGCTGAACACGTTCGGGTGCAGCAGGCTGTGGTACAGCGCGGTGTAGAACACCGTGCGCTGGTCGGCGCTGCCGCCGTGGACCTGGATGCGGCCCAGCGCCTGGTTCCAGGCGTCATGCGCCTTGGCGCGCAGCTGCGCCAGCGTGGCGCCCGGCGGGATTTCCGCGTCGAGATTGGCGCGCGCGTTCGCCAGGCTCACGTAGGAGATGCCCACGCGCATCCCCACCGGGCCCTTGGCCGGATCGAACGAGACCCATACGCCCGAGCCCTTGCCCGCGGCCGGGAAGCCCTTGGCGTCATAGCCGGTGCCGCCCTGCGCCACGGTGGCGCCGGCGTGCACCGCCGCATCGCGCCAGGCGCCGGTGGCGGTGAACGGCCGGTCGAAGCGCGCCACGAAATACAGCGTGTAGTAGCTGCGCTGGTCGGCCTTGGCCAGGTAGCCGCAGAAGTTGCCGCTGGTGACCGAGCCGCTGATCGTGCGCTGCGCCGGGTCGATCCGCGCCGTGGCCGCGCTGCTGCCCACTTCCGAATCCGAGCTGCGCAGCAGCAGGTTCGCCGGCCTGCCCGCGGGAAAGGCGAAGCTCGCGATGCCGCTGTGCATCGCCGCCGCCAGTTCCACCTGCACGCCGTTGGCCAGCGCCAGCTGGTAGTCGCCCGGCGTCGCCCGCTCGTCGGCGTGGCGGAAGTCGACGGCGTAGCGCGTGTCGCCGGTGTCCGCCGAAGGCGAAGTCGTGACCGGCGCGGTGAGCGGCATCACCGGGATGTCGCCGCTCGCCCCCGCGCAGCCCGCGCCCGACAAATGGGTGAGGCTGAAGCCGCGGATGCGCCGCGCGTCGTACTGGTAGCCGCTGGGCGAGGCGGTGCGTACGTGGTGCCCGCGCGTGTTCTCCGGGCTCCACTGCAGCATGCCGAACGGCAGGACGGCGCCGGGATAGGTGTTGCCGCCGTTGCTGCTGCCGATCAGGGGATTGACCGCAGCGGCCGGCGATGCATCCGTCGCCGTCGCACATGCCGAGGCCAGGACCAGCAGGCTGCCCGACACGAGCAGGCAGGTGCGGGAGAAGACCTTCGGTCGGACGCTGTTCCAGTTCCGCTGGCGCATGAGCAGGTGTTCCCCTCGGAGTGGCGCATGATTTGGATCGATCCAAATCGAAGAGGGAAATCTAGCCCAAACCGCGGCATGAATCGAGTTGCACAGCAACATCGCAGGCGCCCAGGCAAACAGAGGCCTAGGCTCACCGAGTCCAGGCACCCCGTGCCAGCCGCAATCGTGTTGCGCCGCAAAAGCCAATCCGTCAAGCCGGCGGAAGCTCGGCGCCGCATTCCATCCGGGCCCTCACCCGCCTGCCGGCCCGCCCCTCTTCCGCAGGGCGAGGCAATCCTGCATCAGACGGCGCGGTAATCCTGGTAGGACTTTTCCTCGACCAGCTGCGAGCCGAGCTTCACGTTGATCTCGCGCTTCACCGCGGCGCGTTCGTCGTTGCGGAAGTACACCGAGCGGGCCAGCTCGATGAATTCGGCATCGAAGGCCTGCGCCTTTTCCTTGAGGCGGATGTCGTCCTCGATCACCCACAGCGCCTCGTTCACCGCAAGCAGGCGCGCGCGCTCGTCGCGGATGTCGGTCTTCGAGGCCGGGTGCGCGGCCCACGTGGCGTTGAGCAGGTCGAGCTCGGTACGCACGTTGGCCAGCTTGGCGGGATCGCCGATGCGCTGCGACTTGATTTCGAGGATGGTGATCTTGTCGATCAGCTCGCCGTAGGACACCGGGGTCTGGATCAGGCTCATGGTTCGCTCCTGGGGTCAGGCCGCATGCGCGGGATGGAAGGCGCCGTTGCGCACGAGTTCGCAGACGGTACGCACGTCGCCGTCCAGCGCGCGGTCGCGGTGCAGGAAATCGATGTGCCGGCGCAGCGTGGCGTGGGCGCGGCGCACGTCGGCGCCGGCGTGGAAATCGCTGCTGGCGGCCAGCGCATCCGCAAGCTGGCGCGCCTCGGCGACGAACTGCTCGTGGTGGGGCTGGCCTTCGCGCGGCGCGTTGGACACCTTCGCCGCCAGCGCCTGCCAACCGCCGCGCTGCGCGAGGCGGCGCGCGGCGTTGAGCATTTCCTGGCGGTAGTCCAGCGCCTGCGCGGCGGTGTACAGCTCCAGCGCGATGACGTGGCCGAGGTCTTCCATCATCTCCATCACGTGGCGCGCCTCGTTGGCGCCCATCGAGACATGGTCCTCGGCGTTCGCGCTGGTCGGCACCGAGTACACGCTGGCCGGGTGCGCGCGCGTGGCGAGGTCGTTGACCAGCGCCGCGGCGGTGTACTGCACGATCATGAAGCCGGAGTCGGTGCCGTCCTCGTTGCCGCTGAGGAAGGCCGGCAGGCCGTCGTTGGTGGCCGGGTCGACCAGCTTGTTGAGGCGGCGCTCGGAGATCGAGGCCAGCACCGGGATCGCCGCCTTCACGTAGCTCATCGCCAGCGCCAGCGGCATGCCGTGGAAGTGGCCGGCGGAGATCACCTGCTCCTCGATGAAGCGCGCGCCTTCGGCGTCGGGGAAGATCAGCGGGTTGTCGGTGACCGCGTTCAGCTCGATGTCGAACACGCGGCAGGCCTGTGCCCAGGCGTCGCGCACCGCGCCATGCACCTGCGGCATGCAGCGCAGGCAATAGGCGTCCTGCGGCTGGTGCTTCTTGCCGCCCTTGAACGGCAGGAAGCGCGCGTAGAACGCCTCGCGTCCGTGGCGCTGGTTGGCCGGCACCCAGTCCCAGCCGATGTCGAAGCTGAGCGCCTGGTCGTCCGGTTCGCTCCACGCCTCGACCGTCCACGGCTTGAAACGCGGCACGAGGTGATAGGGAATGTCGAGCAGGGTGGAACCCTGCAGCAGTTCGCGCACATGCGCGGCCGCCGCGACTTGCCCCGGATGCGGGCGCAGCTCGTGCACCTCGGGCCGCAGCGCGCCGCTGCGGCCGGCGAAGGCGTCCAGCGTCATCGAGGCGGCAAGGTCGGCGGCGTCGAGCAGGCGTTCCAGATCGTGCAGCGCCAGCGTGCCGGTGGCCAGCATCTGCGCGGTGCCGTTGTTGAGCGCGAGGCCCTCCTTGAACGACAGGCGCACCGGCACAAGGCCCGCGCGCTTCAGCGCCTCGCCGCCCGGCAGGCGCTCGCCGTCGTAGAACGCCTCGCCACCGCCCAGCAGCACGATGGCCAGATGCGAGAGCGGCGCGAGGTCGCCGCTGGCGCCCACCGAACCCTTCTCCGGCACCACCGGCACCACGCCGGCGTTGAGCATCGCGGTGAGCGCTTCCAGCGTGGACACGCGGATGCCCGAATGACCACGCATCAGGGTATTGATGCGGATGACCAGCATCGCGCGCACCACGTCGACGCCGAACGGCTTGCCAACACACACGGCGTGGGTGGTGATCAGGTTGTGCTGCAGCTCTTCCAGCAGCGTGCCTTCCGGCACCTCCGTGCGGCTGCCCGGCAGTTCGTCGCGCACGCGGTGCGCACCCAGCAGCTTGTCGGCATTGCTGCCGAAACCGGTGGTGACGCCGTAGGTGGGCTCGCCGCAGTTGACCTTGTCGGCGAGGAAATCGGCCGCGCGCTGCACGCGTCCCAGTTGCTTCGCATCCAATGCCACCTCGGCGCCGCCACGGGCCACCGCCACCAGCTGCGCCCGGGTCAGGCTGCTGCCGTCGAGAAGAATGGCTTCGCTCACAAATGCTCCAACAGGCATACGCGCCCAACAATGTCGTCATTCCCGCGAACGCGGGAATCCATCTTTCAATCCAGCAGATCTTCCCAAAGGTCTCGCCATTCCGGGTTGGTCGTCTCGATCAACTCCAGCTTCCATGCCCGATTCCACTTTTTCAGTTGCTTCTCGCGCTCGATAGCCGAAGGAAAATCGGGCCTGTACTCAAACCAGACCAATCGCTTCACGCCATAGCGTTTGGTAAAGCCCTCGACCAAACCCTCACGATGTTCCCATGCGCGCAACCGCAGATTTCCTGTCACGCCGACGTACAAGGTGGCCCGCTCGCCACTGGCCATGATGTAGACAGCGGGTTGCTTCGAAGTCATCCATGCCTCCGTGTCGCACGCCCCCTTCGGCCCCTGACGTCATTCCCGCGCAAGCGGGAATCCATTTCCTTTGCCGCAAGCGAAGATGGATGCCCGCTTGCGCGGGCATGACGCCGCGGTATATCTGATCCTTGGCGTCATCCAATCCACACCTGCCTCAGCCCATCGCCGCCGCCTGCTCCAGCTCCACCCGCAGCGTCTTGACCAGTTCGGTGCGTGCCACCTCGAACTGGTCGCCGCGACGCAGGTCCTTCACCGTGACCACGCCCTTGGCCAGTTCGTCCTCGCCCAGCACCACGGCGAAGCGGATGCCGGCGCGGTCGGCATACTTGAACTGCTTGCCCAGCTTGCCGCCCTCCAGCACCACCTCGGTGGCGATGCCGGCGGCGCGCAGCTCGCCGGCCAGCGCGAGGTAGGCCGGCAGTTGCGCCTCGTCCATCTGGGTCACCAGCACGTCCACCGTGCTTTGCGCGGTATGCACCAGGCCGGCCTCGCGCAGCTGCCAGTACAGGCGGCTGAGGCCGATCGAGATGCCCACGCCGGGCAGGTGCGACCTGGTGTACTGGCCGGCGAGGTTCTCGTAGCGGCCACCCGAGCAGATCGAGCCGATCTGCGGGTGTTCGTTGAGCGTGGTCTCGTAGACGATGCCGGTGTAGTAATCGAGGCCGCGCGCGATGGAGAGGTTCAGCGCGTAATGCGTCTCCGGCACGCCGAAGTCGCGGATCAGCCCCAGCACTTCCTTGAGTTCCGCGCGGCCCTGCTCCAGCGCCTCGGGGCCGGCGCCCAGCGCATCGAGCTTGTCGAAGGCGTCCTGCAGCGAGGTGGAGCGCACCTGCACGAAGGCGAGGATCTTCGTCGCCACGTCCGCCGGGAGGCCGAACGCTTCCCCGGTGAGCGTGTCGCGCACGTAGTCGGCACCACGCTTGTCCAGCTTGTCCACCTCGCGCAGCACCAGCATCTGCTGCTCGGGATCGGCCACGCCCAGGCTTTCGAAATAGCCGCGCATCAGCTTGCGGTGGTTGAGCTGGATGGTGAACGGGCCGATCGCCAGTTCGCGGAACACGCTGTAGATCACCGCCGGCAGTTCGGCGTCGTATCGGATCGACAGGCTGTCCTTGCCGATCACGTCGATGTCGCACTGGTAGAACTCGCGGAAACGGCCGCGCTGGGCGCGCTCGCCGCGGTACACCTTCTGCATCTGGTAGCGGCGGAACGGGAAGCTCAGCTCGCGCTCGTGCTCGGCCACGTAGCGCGCCAGCGGCACGGTAAGGTCGAAGCGCAGCGCGAGGTCCGGCTTCTCGCCCTGCTCAAGCGCGCCGGTGGATTGCACGAAATACACCTGCCGCTCGGTCTCGCCGCCGGTCTTGGTCAGCAGCACGTCGGCGTACTCGATCACCGGTGTCTCCACCGGCAGGAAACCGAAGCGCTCGTAGTTGCGGCGGATCGTGTCGAGCATGCGCTGGAATGCAATCTGGTCGAGCGGCAGCAGCTCGAGCACGCCGGGCATGGTGCGGGCCGGGGTAAGCGCCATGGAAACCTCTGTGACGGGGATGGAATCGCCGCGCGGCGACAGCCGCCAAGATTAACAGATGGCCTCCGCCGGCCGCAGTCAGCGTCACGGCCTCGCGCCGGAAGCGGGGACTGTTGCCAAGCCCCCCGGCCATCATTAAGATGTGCGGCTCCCGCGGGGTGTAGCTCAGCCTGGTAGAGCGCTACGTTCGGGACGTAGAAGTCGCAGGTTCAAATCCTGTCTCCCCGACCAAGATCCAGACTCCTGAATCCACGGATACCAGGAACAGGAAAGCCGCCCTCCCGGGCGGCTTTCCTGTTTTCCGGGCGCCTCGCGCGGATCGGCCCTGGAACGAAACCGGGATCAGGACTTCGAGGCCGCCGAATTCGGCATGAGGCCGAAACGCAGCATCACCAGCTGCCCGTTCGCGCTGCAGGCGGCTTCGGCACCGAGCTGCCCCTTGTCGAACTGCAGCGGGAGCAGCACGACGACGTAACCCTGCGTCATCTGCCCCTGGCTCGCGCCACCGATCGACTTGGCGTTGCCGTACTGCTTCGTCAGGTTCCCCCAGGCCTGCTGCAGCTTGTCGCTTGCCGGCTTGTGCGCGGGGTCGAACGACTGCATCGCGCCGTTGAAATCACCCTTGTTCATGGCGGTGATCGCCCTATTCGCCGCACCACCGCAACTTGTCGTCTGTGCGGTCGAGGCCGGCGTCGACTGCGGCGCTTGCTGCGGTTTTTGCTGCTGCATCTCTTGCTGGCGCATCTCCTGCTGCTGCATCTCCTGTTGCTGCTGCATCTCTTGCTGAGGGGTTTGCTGCGGGGCTTGCTGCGCAGGAGCCATCTGGGCCTGCACGCCGCTGAAGGCCATCAGCATGGCCGGAAGGATGAAAGGGGTGGCCAGTTTCATGTCGTCTCCTCCTCGTGGGGATGGGAGCGCGACGGCAAGCGTGTCAGTCTGGGGGATTGCATCGACCGAGGCGCGGTGCCGGCGATGAAGCGGCCAGGGCCGTCGCGGAGGGAGCGCCGCCTACACGACGCCTCCCCATCCTCGTAAGCCGGGACGCCACTGTCAAACCACGCGCCCGCAACCATTCAGCAAGGTGAGCATCCGGTATTCACCCGTCGCGGGCTTCGTCCCGCGAGGGCCGGGACGGCCAGGCCGTTTCGGCGAGGGGCAGCGGTGCTTGCTTGAGCACCGACGCGCCATGCTCCGCACGGTGGATTTGGCCGGGACCGGTCGCGCTGTTCCCCGGCTGGTGTTTCAACGACAACGGCCGCCCATGAGGCGGCCGTTGTCGTTTCCGGCCTGCAGCGCGAGATGTCGTCTCCGGCCGGCATCATCGACGCGGCATTCTCCCTCAGCCGTTTGAGGCCGCAGTGCAGCGATCATTCGGGCAGGCGAAATCCACCTCCGCACCCAGCCCGATCGTCACCGGAATGTTGGCGCGCGTATCGACGACCTTGCCGTCCTTCAGCAACGACACCGTATAGACCGACATGGGCAGGTTGCGCAGGCTGTAACGTCCCTTGGCATCGACGGTGACATGACGATGCAAGCCGTCGCTGCTCTTCGCGACCACGGTTTCGCCGGCCGGCGCCTGGCCGAAGATGTGCGCCGTCGTGCTTTGCGCGCTGGCGGACGGTGGCAGCATGCCGCCCATGGCTGCCATCCCGGCGATCATTGCCAATCGGGACACCGCGCGCGCGTTCCGCATCACGTGCAGGCGACGCCTGGCGTGCTCGATCTTCCTCATGTTTCCCCTCCTTCGGACATCCCGTGAGTGGAAGCCCGCCCGCAATGATCGGCAGGCCCCCGGTCCCCGCCCTGCCGGATCATGCCGGCGCCCTGCTCACCCTCGGGCGGTTCCGCAACCTTGCGACACGTGGACATGCTTCGCAAGTGGAGCGGCTCGGCCCGCCGCGGGATGCTCGACCGGCGCGCTCAGCCCGGCACGGCCAGCGCCGCCAACCGCTCCAGCTCGGCCTCGATGAAGCCTGCCTCCAGACGCGCGGGACGATTGAACGGGCCGCGCAGGCTGACCCCCAGGTAGTCGCGCAGCAGGTCGAAGAAGGTGGCGAAGGGGTCGACGCCATCGCGTTCGCAGCACCAGCGATACCAGCGGGTACCGGCAGCCACGTGGGCCACTTCCTCGCGCAGGATCACTTCCAGCACGGCGATGGTGCGCTCGTCGCCGGCATGGCGCAGGCGCTCGATCATGCCCGGCGTCACGTCCAGCCCGCGCGCCTCCAGCACGCGCGGCACCAGGGCCATGCGCGCGGTGTCGGAATGCGCGGTCTTCTCGGCCATTTCCCACAGGCCGTTGTGCGCGTCGAAGTCGCCATAGACGTGGCCCAGTTCGGCCAGCCGCGTGGAGAGCAGCGCGAAATGACGCGCCTCGTCGTGGGCGCAGCTGGCCCAGTCGCGGTAATAGCCGTCGGGCATGCCGCGGAAGCGGTAGACCGCATCCCAGGCGAGGTTGATCGCGTTGAACTCGATGTGCGCCACCGCGTGCACCAGCGCGGCGCGGCCTTCGGCGCTGCCCAGCCCGCGCTGCGGCACCTGGCGGGCGCTGACCAGTTGCGGCTTGGCGGGGCGGCCTGGCGCGCCGACCGGTTCGGGTGGCAGCGAGTATGGAGCGGGACGAAGTTCGCCCGACTGCACGGCCGCCCACGCGGCATGGGTGAGGCGCAGCTTTTCCGCCGGATCGCTGGCGTCGAGGCAGGCCTTGGCGATGGCGTGCAGGTCGGTCATGGAGTTTTTCGCGAGCACCCGCCCCTCACCCTGCCTCTCCCCGGAGGGAGAGGGGCACGCGTTATGCGCTGCGGCGCGCGGCCTTGGCGTCGTCCGATCGCAGCATCTCGATCTGTTCGAGGTAGTGGCGGTCGAGGCCGGTGACGTATTCGCCGTTGAAGCAGGAGGAATCGAAGTGCTTCAACGCTTCGTTGCCGTCCTGCACCGCCCACACCAGGTCTTTCAGCTCCTGGTAGATCAGCCAGTCGGCGCCGAGCATCTGCTGCACCTCGGCCTCGGTCTTGCCGGCGGCGACCAGTTCGGTGGCCGAGGGCATGTCGATGCCGTACACGTTGGGGTAGCGCACCGGCGGCGCGGCAGAAGCAAAGTAGACCTGCTTCGCGCCGGCATCGCGTGCCATCTGGATGATCTGCCGCGAGGTGGTGCCGCGCACGATGGAGTCGTCCACCAGCAGCACGTTCTTCTTGCGGAATTCCAGGTCGATCGCGTTGAGCTTGCGGCGCACCGATTTCACGCGGTCGCCCTGCCCCGGCATGATGAAGGTGCGGCCCACGTAGCGGTTCTTGACGAAGCCCTCGCGGAACGGCACGCCCAGCGCCTCGGCCAGCGCGCTGGCGGCGGTGCGTGCGGTGTCGGGGATCGGGATCACCGCATCGATGCCGTGGTCGGGGCGCTCGCGCATGATCTTCTCGGCCAGCTTCTGGCCCATGCGCAGGCGCGCCTTGTACACCGACACGTTCTCGATCATCGAGTCGGGCCGCGCCAGGTACACGTATTCGAAGATGCACGGCGCATGCACCGCGCCGTCCGCGCAATGCCGCGTGTGCAACTGGCCGTCGTCGGTGATGAACACCGCCTCGCCCGGCGCCACGTCGCGCAGGCGCTTGAAGCCGAGCACGTCGAACGCCACCGACTCGGAAGCCACCGCGTACTCGCGCCCTTCCGCGGTGACGCGCTCGCCCAGCACCAGCGGGCGGATGCCGTTGGGGTCGCGGAACGCCAGCAGGCCGTAGCCCAGCAGCAGCGCGATGCAGGCGTAGCCGCCGCGCGCGCGCGCGTGCACGCCGGCCACGGCCTTGAAGATGTGGTCGGGCGTCAGCGCCATGCGCTCCTGGATCTGCAGCTCGTGCGCCAGCACGTTCAGCAGCACCTCGGAATCCGAATCGGTGTTGATGTGGCGCCGGTCGTCCTCGAACATCTCCTTGCGCAACGCCTCGGTATTCACCAGGTTGCCGTTGTGCGCGATGGCGATGCCGTAGGGCGAGTTGACGTAGAACGGCTGCGCTTCCTCGGCGCCTTCCGAGCCCGCGGTGGGATAGCGGCAATGCCCGATGCCTACGCGCCCGCGCAAACGGCTCATCGCGCTCTGGTTGAAGACGTCGCGCACCAGGCCGTTGCCCTTGTGCAGGCGCAGCCGCGCGCCGTCCACCGTGGCAATGCCGGCCGCGTCCTGGCCGCGGTGCTGCAGCACCGTCAAGCCGTCATAAAGCGCCGATGCCACTTCGGTGGTACCGACGATGCCGATGATTCCGCACATGGGGCTGACCTGCTACGGGTGATTCGAGGGGGAGGCGGTGGTGGCCGGCGCGGGCGCCGCGCCCGGCGTTGATATGGTGGCGGGCGGTTGCCTGCGCAATGCATCGGGCAAGGCCGCGGGATCCAGCTTCCCGCGCAGCGCGTTCGACACCGCGGAAGGATCCAGGCGCCCGCGCAATGCGCTCGACACCGCCGTCGGGTCGAGCTTTCCGCGCAGCGAGTCCGACATCGCCGCGGGATGGAAATGCTCGCGCACGCTGGACGGCACCTGCTGGCCCAGCCAGATGGTGGCGTCCTGGAACGGCGGCAGCAGCACCGACTGCCGCCACATCGGCTCGCGCGCAAAGCTGGTGAACTGGCACAGGAATACCAGCACGCACACGATCAACGCCCCGCGCACGAATCCGAACACCATGCCGAGCAGGCGATCCGTGCCCGACAGGCCGGTGCTCGCCAGCAGCCGCTGCACGAAGAAGCGCAGGAGCGCTCCCAGCACCAGCACCAGCACGAAGCACAGCGCATAGCCGGCAGCCTCCCGCAGCATGGGCGTGGTGATCATCCCCAGCCGCGCGGACACCGTCGGCCCGAACAGCCACGCCACCCAGAACGCGGCGGCCCAGATCACCAGCGCCAGCACTTCGGACACCAGGCCACGGAACAGGCCGATCAGCACCGACAGGCCCAGCACGCAGAGTATGGTGAGGTCGATCCAGTTCATGGCCAGGCCCGCGTCATCAGGGCGATCAGGGGACGCGGACCACGTTGCCGCTGATGCCGAACTTCGCCTTGATCTGGTCGCGCACGCGCTCGGCATCGGCGCGCTGCGTCTGCGGACCGGCGCGCACGCGCCACAACTGCCTGCCGTTCGCGTTCACGGTGTCCACGAAGCCGTCGAAGCCGCCGGCGCGCAGCTTGTCGCGCAGCGCATTGGCGTCACCCTGGCTGCCCATCGCCGCCAGTTGCACGGCATAGCCGCCGGCGCGCGGCGCGGCTGCGGCCGCCGGGGCGGCGCGGGACGCGGCGGTCGTCGCCACCGGCGTCGAGTCGATGCTGGAATCGGCGTGGCCCAGCCCCTCCACCAGTTTCGCCGGCACGCCGGGAATCGACTGGGTGATCTTCAGGCGAGCCGCCTCGGCACTGGTGCGTGAATCGAACGGGCCGGCAGTCACCAGGGTGAGCTGTTTGCCCGCCTGCGTGATGACGCGGGTGAGCACCGGATAGCCGAAGGCGCGCACGCGGCGCACCAGGCGATCCACGCTGTTCGCATTGGCGTAGGCGCTGAGGTTGAGCACGTAGAGCGCACGATCCGCCGGCGCGGATGCCGCTGCCGGTGCGGTGGGCGGGGCCTGGGCCGGCGACGAACCGTGCGTCGCAGCCGCCGTCACGGCCGCCCCTGCAGCCGCGGCCCCCGCCGCGGCAGCGGCTCTCGGCGTGCGGGAAGTGCCGCCCTGCAGCGGAATCACCGGCTGCGAGGGCGAAGCGCCGGAGCCCATCGCCGGCCCGGCCGGCTGCGCCTTGGGCGCGGCCGCATCGGTGCCCACGTCGACGGGGCGGCGCGAGGCGATGTCCACCGTGGCGAGCCGGTCACCCTGTGCCGGCGGCGTCGCCGTGGCGCTGCTGGCGGCCGGAGCAGGCGCGGCAGTACCACCCGCCGCGGGTGCGGCGCTGCCGGCGGTCGCCGGTGCGCCCGGGCTCAGGCTCATGGTGCGGGTCTGCAGGTTGCTGTCCTGCGCAGGCGGGATCGCCAGGCTCACCGCCTGGTCGCCCGCCGCTGCCGGCGATGGATTGCTGGAGAAGAACATCGGCACGAAGATGACGAGCAGGGCTATCAGGACGAAGGCACCCAGCAGACGTGTTTTCAAGAGTTCGCTCCGAGGCGGCCGGCACGGCCCGCAGTCCGGCGATTATACCTGCCCCGCTCCACCCGCCGCCCGCGCCTCAGCGGTCGCGTTCAGCGATCACCGCCGCGGCCACGAAGAACGAGCCGAACGCGAGGATGCGTTCGCCTGGCCGCGCCGCGCCGCGCGCCGCCGCCAACGCGCCCGCCACGTCGGCATGCCGGTCGCAACGCGACTGCGGCAAGGTCTGCCGCAGGATGCCGGCCAACGCGTCCACCGCCAGGCCGCGCGGACTGGCACCGTCCAGGCCGGCGAGATGCCAGTGGTCGATGCGTGCACCCAGTGCGGCGACCACGCCGGCCACGTCCTTGTCCGCCAGCGCGCCGTACACCGCATGGGTGCGCGCGGGCGGCTGCGCATCCAGCCAGGCGGCCAGCGCGCGCGCGGCCTGCGGGTTGTGGCCCACGTCCACCACCAGCGGCGGATCGCCGCCCAGCGATTGCAGGCGCGCCGCCACGTGCGCGTGGCGCAGGCCGCGGCAGACCGCGGCGTAGGCATCCTGCGGCGCCAACAGGCCGCCGGCGATCCACAGCGCATGCAGCGCAGCGATCGCCGCGGCGGCATTCGCGTACTGCACCGGCGCGGCCAGTGCTGGTGCCGGCAGCTCCATGGCCGTGCCGTCGCGATGCCGCCAGCACCAGCCGTCGGCGTGCAGCTCCACGAAGAAATCGGTGCCGGCGCGCTCGACCTGCGCACCGGCGGCGGCCAGCGCGTCGAGCAACCCCCGCGACGGCTCGGGCTCGCCCACGATCGCCGGCCGCCCGGCGCGGGCGATGCCGGCCTTCTCGCGGCCGATGCTGTCGCGATCGTTGCCCAGCCAGTCCATGTGGTCGAGGTCCACCGTGGTGATCACCGCCACGTCGGCATCGACGACGTTCACCGCATCCAGCCGGCCGCCCAGGCCCACTTCCAGCACCGCCAGGTCGAGGTCCGCGCGGGCGAACAGATCCAGCGCGGCCAGCGTGCCGTATTCGAAATAGGTCAGCGGCGTGTCGCCGCGCGCCGCCTCGATGCGCTCGAAGCTGGCGACCAGTGCCGCATCGTCCACGTCCCGGCCGGCTATCCGCACGCGCTCGTTGTAGGCGAGCAGGTGCGGCGAGGTGAACGCGCCCATGCGCAAGTCCGCGCCTTGCGCCATCGCCTCCAGCAGGGCCACGGTGGAACCCTTGCCGTTGGTGCCGCCCACTGTGATGACCCGCCGTGCCGGCGGCGCGGCACCCATCCGCTGCCATACGCCACGCACGCGTTCCAGGCCCAGCTCGATGCTGCGCGGATGGAGGTTTTCCTGGTAGCTCAGCCATTCGGCGAGGGTGCGGGACATGCTGGCTGCTTGCGCGCGTGGGAAGGCGCGCAGCTTAGAACCTCCCGCCCCCGGCGCACAGGGCGCGTGCCGAGAACAGCGCGACCTGCATTCCCGGCGGCGGCGGCGCAGGTTTCTCCAGCGTGCCGCGCGGATCGTTGCCGGCGTGCATGGTGTCGCCTCAGGCCAGCGGGTGGACCAGCGCATGCAGCGACCAGACGAGGCCGAACGCGATGGATGCGCTGGAGAACAGGGCCAGCAGCAGCGAGGGCGCATGACGGCTCAGGGCATCACGGACAGTGTCAATCGTGTTCATGGGGCATCTCCTTCGACCCGTGATTGGGTGCGCGGGAGATGTTCCGCCGATGGGTGAATGCGCGGCAGAAGCGCTCGTCAGCGATCGCCGATGACAGTCGTCACAAGGCCACGCGGCGCAAGCGCAGCGCGTTGCTCACCACCGATACCGAACTGAGGCACATCGCCAGTACCGCGATCATCGGCGACAGCACGATGCCGCACACGGGATACAGCACGCCCGCCGCCAGCGGCACGCCGACGCCGTTGTAGACGAAGGCGAAGAACAGGTTCTGGCGGATGTTGCGCACCGTGGCGCGCGACAGCGTGCGTGCGCGCAGGATCGCACCGAGGTCGCCCTTCAGCAGGGTCAGCTGCGCGCTTTCCATCGCCACGTCGCTACCGCTGCCCATCGCGATGCCCACGTCGGCGGCGGCCAGCGCGGGGGCATCGTTGACGCCGTCGCCGGCCATCGCCACTTTCCGCCCTTCGGCGCGCAGCGTGTTCACGGCGGCCGCCTTGTCAGCCGGCGAGACCTCGGCATGCACTTCGTCGATGCCGAGCCGGCGCGCCACCGCGCGCGCAGTGGTGGCGTTGTCGCCGGTGAGCATCACCACGCGCAGGCCGGCTGCCTTGAGCGCCGCCACGGTCTGGGGCGCCTCCGGCCTGATGCGGTCGGCCACCGCCAGCAGGGCGGCAAGTGCACCATCGACGGCGAGATGCATCACCGTGGCGCCCTGCCCGCGCAGTTGTTCGGCTCGCGCATGCGCCTCGTCGTCGAGCGCGATGTCCAGTTCCTGCAGCAGCTTCGCGTTGCCCAGCGCCACCGTCATGCCGTCCACCGCGGCCGACACGCCGCGGCCGGCGAGCGCGCGGAATCCTGCCGCCGCGAACGCGGCCACGCCTTCGGCATCGGCGGCGCCCACGACGGCATGGGCCAGCGGATGCTCGCTGGGCCGTTCCAGCGCGGCGGCCAGCGCCAGCAGGCGTTCACGCGGGCGGCCGTGCAACGCCACCAGTTCGACCAGCGCGGGCCGGCCTTCGGTGAGCGTGCCGGTCTTGTCCACCACCAGGGTGTCGATGCCCTGCAGCGCCTCGATCGCGCCGGCATCCTTGAACAGCACGCCGTGCTGCGCGCCTCGCCCGCTGGCCACCATGATCGAGATCGGCGTGGCCAGGCCCAGCGCGCAGGGACAGGCGATGATCAGCACCGACACCGCGGCGATCAGCGCATGCGCCAGCTGCGGCGTGGGCCCGAGCATGGCCCAGGCCACGAAGGCCAGCGCGGCCACCGCGACCACCGCCGGCACGAACCACGCGGCCACCTTGTCCGCCACGCGCTGCAGCGGCGCCCTGCTGCGCTGCGCCTGCGCCACCAGGGCCACGATCTGCGCCAGCAGGGTTTCACCACCCACCTTCTCCGCGCGCATCAGCAGCGCGCCGTCGCGATTCAGCGTGCCGCCGGCCAACCTGTCGCCCTTGCCCTTGGCCACCGGCATCGGTTCGCCGGTGAGCATGGATTCGTCCACGTGGCTCGCACCTTCCAGCACCACGCCGTCCACCGGCACCTTCTCGCCCGGACGCACGCGCAGCGTGTCGCCCGCCTGCACCTCATCCAATGGCACGTCGGCCTCGCTGCCGCCGGCGGCGAGGCGCCGCGCGGTTTTCGGTGCCAGGCCCAGCAGCGCCTTCAGCGCCGCGCCGGTGCGCCGGCGCGCGCGCAGCTCGAGGAAGTCGCCCAGCGTCACCAGGGTCACGATCACCGCCGCCGACTCGAAATACACACCCACGCGGCCGTGCATGTCGCGGAAGCCGGCCGGGAAGACGCCGGGCAGCAGGAACGCCACCGCGCTGTACGCCCACGCCACGCCAGTGCCCAGCGCGATCAGCGTGTACATGTTCGGCGACCAGGGGTTCAGCGAGCGCCAGGCGCGCGCGAAGAACGGCGCGCCGCCCCACAGCACTGCCACAGTGGACAGCAGCGCCGCGACCCGGCCCGCGATGTTGTCCCACGCCATCGGCAAGTGCCGGCCGGACAGGTGTGGCCCCATCGACAGCAGGAACACCGGCGCCGTGAGCGCCAGCAGTATCCAGAAGCGCCGCGACATCGCCCTGAGCTCGCCGCCGTCGTCCTCGTCCGGCGTCGGCATCAGCGGCTCCAGCGCCATGCCGCACTTCGGGCAATCGCCAGGGCCGGCCTGCTGCACCTCGGGGTGCATCGGGCAGGTATAGATCGCGCCGGCCGGCGCCGGCGACGCGGACCGGCGTTCGCCGAGATACGCCGCGGGGTCGGCCATGAACTTCTCGCGGCAACGCGCCGAGCAGAAGTGATGGTCGCGGTCGGCGTGCCCGGCATGATGAACAGTCGCCTGCGGGTCCACCGTCATGCCGCAGACCGGGTCTTTCGCCAAACCCGATTCCTTGCCCGCTTGATCGTCATTCCAGCGCAAGCTGGAATCCAGTGTCCCTGGCTTCCCGCTTTCAGCGTCGCTGGATCCCGGCTTTCGCCGGGATGACGGCGTGGCAACGTGGGCATGCGCATGATGACCGCACGACGTCGATGCCTGCATCTGCAGTGCCATGGGTGCGGTCTCCGATCCGCAGCAGCCGCCATCCGCGCCCTGCCCGCCAGCCAGGTAGCGTGCCGGGTCGGCTTCGAACTTCGCCTTGCACCCGGCGCAGCAGAAAACCGCCTCGCCAGCCGCATGTACGCTGCGATGCAGCGCGCCGGCCGGGTCCACTGTCATTCCACACACCGGATCGCGCACCGCGACGCCCACGCCGGCGGGAGGCGACGCGCAGCCACTGCCCTGGTCGCTCACGAGCGCGCCTCCTCGTCGCTCAGCGCACGCAGGATCGGGCATTCCTCCGGCTTGCCGTGGCCGGGGCACGAAGCCACCAGCTGGGCCAGCCCGTCGCGCACGCGCTGCAGTTCGGTGATCCGCTGCTCGATCGCCGCCAGCCGCCGTTCGGCACGCTGCTTCACCGCCTTCACCCCGCGCTGGCGATCCGCCGACAGCGCCAGCAACTCGCGAATTTCCTCCAGCGTGAAGCCCAGATCCTTGGCGCGGCGGATGAAGCGCAGCTGCGCGATGGTGCCCTCGTCGTAGCTGCGGTAACCGGAAGCGCGCCGCAACGGCTCGGGCAGCAGCCCTTCGCGCTCGTAGTAGCGGATGGTGTCGATGGCCACGCCGACGCGCTTGGCGACGGCACCGATGGTGAGGGAGGCGGCTTGCGTGCTCATGGCGCAAGTCTAGACCTTTGATCAAGGTCTAGAGTCAAGTGGAAACACGCCGGGCCATGACGGCCACTGGCGCGCACCAGGCGGCTGGACGGTGCGCTTGCGGCTCCGGGAGCGGGCACAACCGCCAGCGACGCCGATGCTCTGGCGTCGGCGGCGAGCTCGATCGAACAGATGGAAAGCGGAAGGCGCCGGAAGGTGGCCGCTCAACCGGCCGCGCCGCAGCGGCTCAGGTACAAGTGTCCTCGAAACCCTGCCTGGGCCGGCCGCCTCAACCGCTCTTGCCGGTTTTCCCGTCCGCGACCGGCTTGCCGTCCGGCACCACCGTGATGGTGATCCTGGACGGATGCTGCGCGTCGTGGTGGATCACGTTGCGGGCGATGACGCTCTTGGTCTCGTCGTAGTTGTTGCCGCCGGTATTGAGGTTGCGGTCGAAGCGCGGGAAGTTGCTGCTGGAAACGTCCACGCGCAGCTTGTGTCCCGGCTTGAAGTAGTAGCTGGTGTCGATCGGCTGGAAGGTGACCTTGTAGGTCTGGCCGGGCGACATCCACGCCAGCGGCTTGTCGTAGCCGTTGCGGTAGCGCATGCGCTGGATGTTCTCGGTGATGTTGAACGCGCGGCCGTCGGGGTAGACGTCGATCACCTTGAAGGTGAAGTCGGTGTCCTTCGCGCTCGAGGAGACATACAGCGTCACCGTGATCGGCCCGCTGACTTCGGTGCCGTGCTCGAACGGCCTGGAGTCGTAGACCAGGATGTCGTTGCGGGTTTCCTGCGGGCGCTGGTCGTAGGAGCCGAATTTCACCGCCGAGCCCTGGCAGCAACCGCCGCCGCCGAAGGTGGGCACGGGGTTTTCCGGGTCGTAGACGAAGCGGTCGGGGTGGTCCGCGGCGGGCGGCGCCTCGACCAGCTTGCCGTTGCCGTAGAGCGTGTTGGCCTGGCCTTCGCTGGCGAAGTAGAGATCCTCGGTCTTCGCCCCGGCCGGCGGCCAGGTGTCGGCCTGCTCCCAGCGGTTCGCGCCCATCACGTAGTACATCACCCTGGGCTGCTTATCCAGCATGGGGCTGTCCTCGCCCTTGAGGTAGTGGTCGAACCAGCCGTAGACGAGGTCGTTGTAGTCGAAGCGCGCGTCGCCCACGTCGAGGTCGCCGATCATGGTGTGCTCGCTGGCTCGCGTATACGCGCAATGCAGCACCGGCGCGATGATCGCGTACTGCTGGTCGGCGACGGCCTTCGGCGCGGTACGGCGCACCTCGTTGTAGGCGGCGAGATTGGGCGACACGGAAACGTCGAACCAGCTCATGAACCACAGGCCCGGTTTGCTGACCTTGAGCTTTTCGTTCCACAGCCCGCCCTTGTACCAGGCCGGATCGTTGGGCGTGCGCGCGATCATGTCGCCACCGGTGGCCACCGGCATGTGCGTCTCGAAGATGCCCGGCGGGCCGCCCACCGCCTTGATGATGTCCTTCTCGGGCAGGTGCCAGAACGCCTTGTTCCAGTCGACCGGCGGCATCTGCGGCGCGAGGTCGTAGAAGTGCGAGGCGTTGATCAGGTCCGCCTGCGAGGTGCCGTGCGGGAACAGCGGTCGCGTCTGGTTCTGGATGCCGTAGTCGTAGATCCACGAGATGAACAGCATCTGCACCGCGCCGCCGCGATACCAGTTGCCCTGCTCGTAGTACGGGCCGACCTTGCCGATACCGGCGCCGAAGCCCTGCACGTTGAACGTGGCCAGCGCCGGGTCGTTCTGCGCCACCACGGCCAGCTGCCATTCGGCGGTCGACGAGCAGCCGGTGGTGCCGACCTTGCCGGTGGACCATGGCTGCGAGGACATCCACTTGAGTTCATCGCTGCCGTCGCTCAGCGGCATGCCGAGGATGTCGTAGTTGCCCTCGGAGAAGAAGTGGCCGCGCTCCTGCATCTCCACGTACGCGTAGCCGTGCTTGACCGCTTCGAGCGCGCGCGTCATGTCGCGCGGCGCGCCCAGCTTCACGTCCCAGAAATTGAAGTTGTACGGCGTGCGCGAAAAGATGATCGGCACCTTGCCGGCGCCCTTCGGGCGATAGATGTCGGCGGCCATCAATTTGCCGTCGCGCATCTTCACCATCACCTTGCGATCGATCACCGCGACCTGCTCGAGCTCCTGCTCGATCGCGTTGCGCTTGGCGATCAGCTGGGCCTGCGGATCGGGGCGCTGTTGCGCGGCGACCGGGGCCGCCACCAGCAGCGAGGACGCCCACGCACAGGCGAAGGCGGAAACCAGCGGCTTGAGGCGCATGTTCGTGATCCCCTGCGAGTGTTCCCCGAGTGTCGGACAGACGGCAGGCTTGGGGAACATGACTAAGGGCACAGGGAAGGTTTGGTTTTTCCCGTCATCCCGGCGTACCGGGAGAGCACGTGGCTGCGCCCTGCCCCAAGGAACGAGGAAAGCCGGGACACGGCGTCTTCAAGCCCGTGGACACCATCGCGCCGGCTTGACCCGCTTCGCTGCCGGTCAGGCTCCTTGTGCGTCAAGCCGACGGCGACCGGGTTACACCGGCAACTCCGTCGTCCTTTTCACCGTGCGCAGCGCCAGCGTGGATTGCACGCGTACCACGCCGGGCAGCTGGGTGAGGATGTCGGTGTGGATGCGCTCGAAATCGGCAGCGTCGGCATAGGCCACGCGCACCATGTAGTCCGCCGCGCCGGCCAGCAGGCAGCACTCGGTGACTTCCGGATGACGCTGGATCGCCGCCTCGAACGCATCGAGCGCGGTGCGCCCCTGCTGGTCCAGCGTCACCAGCACGAAGGCGGTGCCGGGCAGGCCCACGGCCTTTTCGTCCAGCAGCATCACGTAGCGCGAGATCAGCCCGCGCTCCTCCAGCAGCTTCACCCGGCGCAGGCAGGCCGAGGGCGAGAGGTTGATCTGCTGGGCCAGCTCCAGGTTGGTCAGTCGGCCGTCCTGCTGCAGCAGTTTGAGGATGGCGCGGTCGCGTTCGTCGAGGGCCGGATCGGAATGCTGCATGAAATTTCATCCTTCATGGTATTTCCACGTGACAAATTCTACACGAAGGCCATGGAAGCACCGAAATTGGCGAGTAATTGCGCAACACTGTCGTCATACTGCCGCCCCATCGGCAGGCAACGCGCCGATCCGCCATCCACCCCAGATCCCAGAGAGTCATCGCCATGCGCATCGGTGTGCCGAAAGAAATCAAGAACCACGAATACCGCGTGGGCCTCATCCCCTCGTCCGTGCAGGAACTGGTGCACCACGGCCACCAGGTGGTGGTGGAAACCGGCGCGGGCATCGGCGCGGGCATCGGCGACGCCGACTACGTCGCGGCGGGCGCGACCATCGCGGACGGCCCCGACCCGATCTTTGCCGAAGCCGACATGATCGTGAAGGTGAAGGAGCCGCTGGCCGTCGAGCGCAAGAAGCTCCGCAAGGGCCAGATCCTGTTCACCTACCTGCACCTCGCACCCGATCTGGAGCAGACCAAGGATCTGATCGACTCGGGTGCGATCTGCGTCGCCTATGAAACGGTGACCGCCGCGAACGGCACGCTGCCGCTGCTGACGCCGATGTCCGAAGTGGCCGGCCGCCTCGCCCCGCAGGTGGGTGCGCATTCGCTGGAGAAGGCCCAGGGCGGCCGCGGCGTGCTGCTGGGCGGCGTGCCCGGCGTGCCGGCGGCGGAAGTGGTGATCCTGGGCGGCGGCGTGTCCGGCACGCACGCGGCGACCATTGCCGTGGGCATGGGCGCCAAGGTCACCGTGGTGGATCGCTCGGCCGACGCGCTGAAGCGCCTCGCCGCGCAGTTCGGCACCGCGATCTCCACCGTGTTCTCCACCCGCGCCGCGATCGAGGAACTGGTGCGCCGCGCCGACCTCTTGATCGGCACCGTGCTGATCCCGGGCGCCGCCGCGCCGAAGCTGGTCACCCGCGACATGCTGAAGACGATGAAGCCCGGCTCGGTGATCGTCGACGTCGCCATCGACCAGGGCGGCTGCGTGGAAACCTCGCACGCCACCACCCATGCCGAGCCGACCTACGTGGTGGACGGCGTGGTGCACTACTGCGTGGCCAACATGCCGGGCGCGGTGGCGCGCACCTCCACCTTCGCACTGAACAACGTCACCCTGCCGTTCGCGCTGTCGCTCGCCAACAATGGCTGGAAGAAGGCGCTGGCGCAGGACGTGCACCTGCGCAACGGCCTCAACGTGTGCGAAGGCAAGGTCACCTGCGCGCCGGTGGCCGAGGCGCATGGGCTGCCGTACGTGAAGGCGGAAACGGCGATCGGGATGTAAGGCTGCTCAAAGCCCCTCTCCCGCATGCGGGAGAGGGGTTGGGGAGAGGTGAGCTTTCGCTCCGCCCGCTCCCTCTCCCGCCCTTCGGGCACCCTCTCCCGCAAGCGGGAGAGGGAATTGCCAGGCAGCATTTTCGCAAGCGGTCAGACACCGGGGCGGATGCGCAAGCATCCGGCCTTCTTGCTTCAGGCCGGCACATCCTCCACCGCCACGAAGCCGCCGGTCTGCCGCTTCCACAGCCGCGCATAGAGGCCATCGCGGGCGACCAGCTCGGCATGCGTGCCGGTTTCCACGACGCGCCCCTTGTCCAGTACCACCAGGCGATCCATGCGCGCGATGGTGGACAGGCGGTGGGCGATGGCGATCACCGTCTTGCCCTGCATCAGGATGTCGAGGCTTTCCTGGATCGCCGCCTCGGCCTCGGAATCCAGCGCGCTGGTGGCCTCGTCCAGCACCAGGATCGGCGCGTCCTTGAGCAGCACGCGGGCGATCGCGATGCGCTGGCGCTGGCCGCCGCTGAGCTTCACGCCGCGTTCGCCGACCAGGGCTTCGTAGCCCACGCGCCCCTCGCCGTCGACCAGGGTCGGGATGAACTCGTCGGCGCGCGCCTTGCGCACGGCTTCCTGTATATGCGCCTCGCCGGCGTCGGGACGGCCGTAGAGGATGTTGTCGCGGATCGAGCGGTGCAGCAGCGAGGTGTCCTGCGTCACCACGCCGATCTGCGAACGCAAGCTCTCCTGCGTGACCTGGGCGATATCCTGGCCGTCGATGGTGATGCGGCCGCCTTCCAGGTCGTACAGCCGCAGCAGCACGTTCACCAGGGTGGACTTGCCCGCGCCGCTGGGCCCGACCACGCCGATCTTCTCGCCCGCGCGCACGGCAAGGTCCAGCCCCGCGATCACCCCGCCCTTCTTGCCGTAGTGGAAATGGATGTCGCGGAAGTGCACGGAGCCGTTGGTCACCTCCAGCGGCATCGCGCCCTCGCGATCCTGCACCGCGCGCGGCTGGGCGATGGTGGTGATGCCGTCCTGCACCGTGCCCACGTTCTCGAAGATGCCGTTGACCACCCACATGATCCAGCCGGACATGTTGTTGATGCGGATCACCAGCCCGGTCGACAGCGCGATCGCGCCCACCGTGACGTGGCCTTCTTTCCACAGCCACAGCGCCAGCGCCGTGGTGCCGGCGATCAGGAAACCGTTGAGCGTGGTGATGCTGGCGTCCATCGCCGTGGTGAGCCGGGTCATCCGGCGCAGCTTGTCCGTCTGCTCGGCCATCGCCTCGGCCACGTAGGCCTCCTCGCGGCGCGTGTGCGCGAACAGCTTCAGCGTGAGCACGTTGCTGTAGCCGTCCACGATGCGGCCCATCAGCTTCGAGCGCGCCTCCGACGCCTTCCACGAGCGCTGCTTGATGCGCGGGATGAAGATCCACAGCAGGCCGATGTACGCGAACACCCACACGAACAGCGGCACGGCCAGCCACACGTCGGCGTGGGCGAACAGCGCGATGGCGCTGCCGGTGTAGATCACCACGTACCAGATCGCGTCGACGATCTGCACCGCCGACTCGCGCAGCGAGCCGCCGGTCTGCATGATGCGGTTGGCGATGCGCCCGGCGTAGTCGTTCTGGAAGAAGCCCAGGCTCTGGCGGATCACGTAGCGGTGGTTCTGCCAGCGGATGCGGTTGGTGAGGCTGGGCACGATGGCCTGGTTCACCAGCAGGTCGTGCAGGCTGTTGAACACCGGCCGCGCCACCAGCGCCACCAGCGCCATGCCCAGCAACTCGCGCCCGTGCAAGTGGAAGAAATCCGCCGCGGGCACGCCCTTGGCCATGTCCACGATGCGCCCGATGAAGCCGAACAGCGACACCTCGACCACGGCCACGCAGAAGCCGACCACGATGGCCGCCGCGAATACCGGCCACACCTGGCGCAGGTAGAACGCGTAGAAGCGCCACACCTGCTGCGGCGGCATGCCGTCGACCGGCTCCTTGAAGGCGTCGATCAGGGATTCGAACCAGCGGAAGATCATGGGGCGCTCAAGAAGCGGGCAGATGCCTAGCGTGGGTGCCCGGCGGCAGGTTCGCAAGGGAGGGGCATTCTTCGCGTTGCCCGCATGCCTGTGCAGCCACTGGCCGGAGCTCCCGCCGCGCACACCGACTGAACGACAGCCATGTCCGGCCATGGCCGCCGATTGACCGCCCGCACCGCGCCTCGGATCATGCCGGGATGCCTACCCTGCTCCGTCGCCTGCCGGCGTTTCCGGCCATCCTGCTGACCCTGGCCCTGGCGCTGACATCCGGCGCCGCGCCCGCCTGGGCACGCACCGATGCGGACACCGCCACTCCTGCCGCCACGCCCGCGCAGACCCTGCAGCAGCTAGGCGACCAGCTCGACACGGTGAAGGCCGCGCTCAAAAACGCGCAGGCAGGCAAGGCCGACACTCCATCGCTGGCCGACTTGCGCACCAGCGCGATGCAGGTGCAGGACCAGGCGGGCCGGCTGGCCGACAGCCTCGCGCCGCAGATGGCCGCCTTGCAGGCGCAGCTCACCGTGCTGGGACCGCCGCCGGCCAAGGGCGCGCCGCCCGAGGCGCCGGAGGTGGCCGCGCAGCGCCGCCAGCTGGACAAGTCGCAGGCCAATCTCAACGCGCAGATCGTGCAGGCGAAGTCGCTGAGCCTCGACGCCACACAGGTGGTGACGCAGATCAGCGGCCTGCGCAGCGACCAGTTCCAGGCGCGGCTGGCGGAACGCACCGACACGCCGCTCGGCCATGCGTTCTGGGCCGACCAGGTACGTGCGATCCCCGGCGACATGACGCGGCTGCAACGCTTCGCCGGAGAGTGGTCCGCAGGCTGCAGCGACGCCTGGCAGTCGCCGAACCGCCTGCCGCTGCTGTCGTGCCTGGCCTTGGCCGTGCTGCTGCTCGCCGGTGGCCGCCAGGCATTGCTGCGGCTGTGGCAGTTCGTCGCCACGCGCTGGCTGCCGGACGGGCATCTGCGCCGCAGCGCGATGGCGACGGTCATGGCCTTGTCCACCGCGCTGGTGATCGGCCTGGGCGCAAAGCTGGTGCATCTGGGCCTCGACTGGAACGACACGCTGGACGCCGACCTCGACGCCCTGGCCACGTCGGCCATGCGCGTCGTGATCTTCTCCGCCCTGATGGCCGGGCTGGGCAGTGCGCTGCTGTCGACGAAGCGTGCATCGTGGCGGATGCTGCCGCTCTCGGACATCGCGGCGCGACGGCTGCGGCACCATCCGTGGCTGCTGGGCGGCGCGGCGTTGCTGACGGGCCTCACCGAACGCATCGTCCGCAGCATCGGTTCCAGCCTGCCGGCCACGGTGTTGCTGCATGCGCTGCTGGCGCTGCTGATCAGTGGCCTGGTCGGCTCGATGCTGTTGCGCCTGCACCGGGCGCGGCGCGAAGCCGACGCGGCAGACGGCAGCAAGGTGCGGCGGCCGCTGTGGGTGGGCCTGCTGAGCTTCACCGCCATGCTGGGCGTGGTGGTGTGCTGGCTGGCGGTGTGCCTGGGCTACGTCGCGCTGGGTTACTTCGTGGCCGTGCAGATGCTGTGGACGGGCCTGGTGGCCGCCAGCCTGTACCTGCTGTGGCAACTGGCGCACGACTTGTTCGAGACGCTGCTGTCGCCGCAGGGGCGCGGCGGCGCACACCTGCAGGCGGGCTTCGACCTCGCCCCCGGCACGCTGGAGCAGGCCGCCACCGTGCTCACCGGCATCACCCGGGTGCTGCTGGCGCTGGCCGCGCTGGCCCTGGTGCTGGCACCGTTCGATGCCGGCCCGGCGGAACTGGCGCAGCGCACGCTGCAGCTGTTCAGCGGGCTCAAGCTGGGCCAGTTGATCATCAAGCCGAGCACGGTGGTCTATGCGATCGCGGTGTTCGTGCTGGGCCTGGTGGCGCTGCGCATGCTCAAGCGCTGGCTGGGCGAACAGCTGCTGCCCAAGACCGCGATGGATCCGGGCATGCGCGACTCCATCGTCACCCTGCTCGGCTACCTGGGCGGCGTGCTGGTGTTCGCGCTGGCGCTGGCCGCGCTCAACGTGAGCCTGCAGAGCATCGCGTGGATCGCCAGCGCGCTGTCGGTGGGCATCGGCTTCGGCCTGCAGGCGGTGGTGCAGAACTTCATCTCCGGCCTGATCCTGCTGGTGGAGCGGCCGGTGAAGGTGGGCGACTGGGTCAGCCTGTCCAGCGAGGTCGAGGGCGACATCCGCCGCATCAACGTGCGCGCGACCGAGATCCAGCTGTGGGACCGTTCCACCGTGATCGTGCCGAATTCGCAGCTGATCACCCAGAACGTGCGCAACGTGACCCACGCCAGCGCGCAGGGCCGCGTGCGCATCCTGCTGCCGATGCCGCTGGACACCGATGCGGCGCGCGCGCGCCAGATCATGCAGGATGCGCTGAAGGCCCATCCGGCCACGCTGGCCACGCCCGCACCGGTGGTGCGGCTGGACAACATCAACGCCAGCTCGATGACCTTCAGCATCACCGCCTATGTGCACAGCCCGCGCGACGTGACGGCGGTGAAGAGCGACGTCCTGTTCGACATCCTGGCCCGCCTGCGCGAGGCGCAGCTGCCGCTGTCCACGCCGCAGAGCATGGTGGTGCGCACGCTGGGGCCGCTGGGCGAGGACAGCCCTGCGGCGCCGTCCCAGGCTTAGTGACGGCGGCGCAGAAAATCCCGCAGGCGAGGGCTGTGCCTGCCCGCTACTCACGGAGTGCGCCATGCCGGTCCCCCTGCACGGCAGCGCCCTGATCCGCTGCCTGTGCCACCGCGACGCCCACGCCATGATCGACCGGCTGTGCCGCGCCTTCGGCTTCGAGAAACATGCGGCATACGACGATGATGCCGGCGGCGTGGCGCACGCCCAGCTCGTGCACGGCCGCGGCATGCTGATGCTGGTGCTGATGCTGATGCTGGGCAGCGTGCGCGATGACGCGTTCGGCCGGCGCATCGCCCAGCCCGACGAGACCGGCGGCCGCGAGACCCAGTGCACCTGCGTGGTGGTCGCCGACTGCAAGGCCCACTGCGACCACGCCCGGGCCATCGGCGCCGAGATCGTGGACGACTACGAAGAGAAGGATTACGGCGGTGCCGGCTACAGCTGCCGCGACCCGGAAGGCCATCTGTGGTCGTTCGGCAGCTACGACCCTTGGCAGTCGGCGTGACCCATGCCACGAACGCGAAGGCCGGCTTGCGCCGGCCTCCGTCGTTTGCTGCTGAAGTGGATCAAGAACCGCAGGCCTTGCCGTGCTCGGCATGGTTGCCCTTGGCCTTGGCATCGGCCTCGCTCATGTACTCGCCATGCTTGGTCTTGCCGTACCACTTGTCGCCGGGGCAGTGGTAGACCTTGCTGCTGTCGTTGACCCAGACCATGCCCGGACCACCCCCCGGCGCCGCGGTGGCGGCCGGCTTGGTCCAGGCCATCGACTTCTTGGGCGTGGCCGCCGGAGCCGCCGCGGCAGCCGGGGCGGCCGCAGCCGCAGGCGTGGCCGCCTCCGCAGCAGCCTCCGTCTTCGACGGCTTCTTCGATGCCTTGGCCGGCGCGCTGTCGGCGGCATACCACTCCTTCACGCCCTTGTGGCCCTTGCATGAGCCGCGCTTGGTGGCGTTGCTGGTGTAGCTGCCATCCTTGCACTGGCCGGTGGAACCCGCGGGCGCGGCGGACTGCTGCGCCTGCGCGGCCGGAATGGCCAGCAGGCAGCCGAACGCCAGGGCGAACACGATGGACGCTTTCATCTTCAGACTCCCTCCCTACACGATGTTGGTTGTCGCGACGACCGGCGCCCACTCGCTGCGAAGCCCCGTGCCGCCGCACCATGCACGCCGTCCGCACTCGCCTCGGGCGGAACCGGACCCATGCGCCATGGCAGCCCAAGCGCCGACACCCCCTGCGCTTGCCACGCGACTATGCCGCAAAACCACGTGAGCGCAACGCGATGATGCACCCGTCGTCCATGCGGGAGCCCGTTCCTCTGCAGCGACCGCCCCCGCCTCGGCCACGGGAAGATGGATGCCGGGACGCATGCAGCCGCCGACGTTTCCTCGGGATGGCCGCTCTCCGGCGAGGCGGCCCCGAGTCCTCGCAGGCCGATGCCGCGGCGCGGTTCCGATCTTGCGCGCTTCGTGCGCGGTCAGGGCGCCGCGGCGGTGGCCGGCTTCAGCGTCGAATGCGGCCGTGCCACGGCATACATCTGCCAGCTGATGTCTTTCAGCAGGCCCTGGCGATCGCTGCCGATCGTGTACAGGTCGAAGTGGGTGCGATCCGGGAGGAAGCGGATGTCGGACTTCGCGTGCAGGCCGTCCAGCACCGCCTTCAGCCTGTGCGCGGCGCCGTCGAGATAGAACGTGTCGGCGGTGCCCACGTAGAGGTGGATCTTGCCGTCCAGCTCGGGCTTCAGCGCGGGCCAGTGCTGCTGCAGGCGGTACGCGATGTCGTAGTGGTCGCGCCAGTACGCCACCACGGCGGGATCGACGTCGCCGGTGTCGCGGTCGAACATCGGCTCGGGGCGACCGTCCTTGCCCTTGGGCGAGAACACCCACTCGAACGAGGCCATCTGGCCGCCGTAAGGGCCGAGCACGCGTTCCAGCTGGGCGAACTGCTGGAAGGTGGCCAGCACCTTGCCGTGGTCGCGCACCAGCGGGTACGGCGTGCCGTCCGGCTTGCGGTAGACGTTGGCGTGCGGCGCGTACAGGTCCACGCCGGTGAAGTCGTGGAAGTCGCTGGGGTCGGGCGAGGTGGACCAGGTGCCGCCGAAGACCTTCGGGTAGCGCGTCTGCAGCCACAGCGTGGCCCAGCCGCCCGACGAATGGCCCTGCAGGAAGCGGCCGCTGGGCTTCGCGTCCATGCGCCAGGTCTTTTCCAGCTGCGGGATCAGCTCGGTGGTGAGCGCCACGCCCCACGGCCCGTTGTTCACCGAGTCGGCGAACTCGGTGGTGCCGGTGGGGCTGGATTCGTCGAGGAACACCCAGATCATCGGCGGCATCTCGCCCCTGGCCATCGCCGCGTAGACGCCGACCAGGGCGCCGATCACGCGGTCGTTGCTGCCGCCGAAGCCCTGCGTGTAATACACGGTGGGATAGGTGGCTTTCGCCTTCGCGTCATAGCCCGGCGGCAGCAGCACGCGGCCGCGCATGTGGATGGGGCGGCCCCAGAACGCGGTGAGCGCCGGGCTGGTGAAGTCGATGTCGTGCGCATGCGCGCGCGCCGCGGGCAGTGCCTCCTGCATCGCCGGCGTGGCCCGGTGGCCGAGCTGCCACGGATCGCGTGCGGGCAGGACGGTGTCCAGGTCCAGGGCCGGGATGCCCGCGGTGGGCAGGTGCACCTTCACCACGGAGCTGGCCAGGTCACCCGCGTCGCGGCCGCTGTAGTTGTAGTCGTGGTGCACGTCGAGCACGGCCTGCACGTAGTAGTCGCCCGGCGGCAGCTGCGACCAGCCCTGCGGGAACGCGGTGCGGTCGGCGTCGATGTCGATGGTCTGGCCCGGCGCGAGGTGGCTCACCTCGCGTGCGGCCACCGCGGTCTGGGTGGGGAAGAACGGACTGGTGTCCACCTCCTCCACGCTGCCATTGCCGCCATGCTGCTTCGCCGCGGCCTCGGCATCCTTCGCGTCGATCGCGAACAGCAGCAGGCGACCGGACACCGGCTGCGTCCCGGCGCTTCCCAGTTGCACGTGGAAGAAGCGGTGCGCGGGTGCGGCCGGCGCGGTATCGCGCGCGAACGTCGTGGCGGAGAACAACAAACCGCAGCCGAGCAGCGCGGCGACAACAGGATGGCTTGAACGCATGGTGATCCCCTTTGGTTCTGGCTGTTTGTCTCCCCTCCCCCGCTTGCCGGGAGGGACGAGGGAGAGGGCAAGCACTCTTGCGAAAAAGCCAAAGCCCCTCTCCCCAACCTCTCTCCCGCAAGCGGGAGAGAGGTTCAAGCTATTAGTCCATCTCCGTGACGGTCTTCACCGGCATCGGCCGCAGGTCCTGGAAATCGAAGCTGAAGTCGGTAAGCGGCGAGACCGGCTGCATGCGCATCGCGCGCACGTGGCCGTCGTCGTCCAGCGCGAAGTTGACGAAGGCGTCGGCATTGAGCGAGCGGTCGTCCCAGCGCACGATGAAGGTGTCATGCTGCCACGGCGTCATCGTGCCGACCAGTTGCTTCGTCTTGCTGAAGCGCAGGCGCAGCTTGCCGCCCTCGTCGCTGACCACGATGTCGCCGTACCACGGATCGCGGTAGGTGCAGGCATAGCCGGCGGGCGGCAGCGAGGGCTTGCTGTGCTTGTCGCGCGCGGCCTCGTGTTTCGCCCAGCTGTCGTCCGCATGCGCCTCGCCCTTCTTCACCGCCTTGTCGTACACGGCCACCCAGTCGGTCTTGTGCGCGGGATTGAGGTAGGCATCGAGCACGCGGTAGGTGATCGCGTTGAACGCGGCGCCGGACTGCTGGTTGGTCAGCACCACCACGCCCAGGTGCTGGCCGGGCACCAGGGTGAGCCGCGAGACGAAGCCCGGCCAGCCGCCGGTGTGCCAGACCAGCTTCTGGCCCGTGTAGTCGCTGAGGAACCAGCCCTCGCCGTAGCCGGAGAACTGCGGGGTCAGCTGCGCCAGCTCGGGAATCGGCGGCTTGCCGATCGGGATCGGCGTCAGCATCGACCACATCTCGCGGTGGCTCTTTTCCGAGAACAGCGGCTTGCCGTCCGGCAGCTGGCCGCCGGCCAGCTGCACGTTCATCCACTTGGCGAGGTCGTTGACGCTGGCGTAGATCCCGCCCGCGCCGGGGTCGTTGAGCCAGGCCATCGGCGGCACCGGCTTCACGTCCTTGAAGTTGTAGGGCGCGTGGCCGGTGGCCACGTCCATGCCGGGCCTGAGGTAGGTCATGTCGATCAGCGACTCGTCCATGCCCACCGGCTGGAAGATGTGCTGGCGGATGAAATCCGCGTAGCGCTGGCCGGAGACCTTCTCGATCACCAGCGTGGCCACGGCGAACAGGATGTTGTCGTAGGCGTAGTGGCCGCGGAAGCTGTTCCTGATCGGCACGTCGGCGAGGCGTTTCACCACGTCCTCGGTGGTGTAGCTGGTCGGCGGCCAGTACAGCAGGTCGCCGGCGCCGAGGCTGAGGCCACTGCGGTGCGCCAGCAGGTCGCGGATGCGCATCTCGTGCGTCACGTAGGGATCGGACATGCGGAACCACGGCAGGTAGTCGATCACCCGGCCGTCCATGTCCAGCTTGCCCTGGTCGGCCAGCATCTGCAGCGCCGCCGCGGTGAACGCCTTGGTGTTGGAGGCGATCGCGAACAGCGTGTCCGCGTCCACCTTGTCCGGCCTGCCCAGCTCGCGCACGCCGTAGCCCCTGGCCAGCACCACCTTGCCGTCCTTGACGATGGCCACCGCGATGCCCGGCACCTTGAAGGTCTTCAGGGTGTCGGCCATGTAGGCATCGAAATCCTGCAGCTGGGCCGGCAGAACTGTCGCGGCGTTTGCCGATGCGCCGGGCGGCGCCGCAGGCGGCAGCGGCGCCGTCTGGGCGGAAGCCGCCGCGGCGAAGGCGAACAGCGCGCCGCACACGGCCAGGCGCAGGGAAAGGGGTCGCTGGGACATCACGGGCTCCACGGGCATGAACCGCGCAACTATCGCGGCAAAACCGCAACAGGGCCAGCGCTGGAAGTCATGACCGTCATCCGGCAATCTTCGGCGGCGCCTCGCACGTTGCCGGAACACCCATGGACGCTCTCCCGCTCTGGATCAGCCAGCACGCCCTGATGCTGTGGGCCGCCGCGCTGATCCCGCCCCTGCTCGTCGGCGATTTCTGCTGGCGTCGCGCGCGTCGCCGCCGGTTGGCGGCGACCGGCAAGGATGGCTACCTCGCGCTGCGTCCGGGCACCGCCGTCATCCTGCTGGCGCTGCTCGCGGCGCTGTTCGGCGCGCTGTGCTGGGCGGTGTGGACGCGAGCCGACCTGGTGCGCTTCGACGCCGCGCTGGCGCAGGATCTGCACGACCAGCTTCCGCCGGGAGTCCGGCAGCTCGCCGCCCTCGTCACCCCGCTGGGCGATCCCTGGCTGATCGTGCTGGCCGCCAGCGTGGTCGCCCTGGTGCTGGCGCTGCGCCGCCGCTGGCGGCTGTTCGTGCCGTGGTGCATCGCGCTGCTCGGCACCGCGGGCAGCGACCAGGCCATCAAGTACTTTGTGCAGCGGCCGCGACCGTTCGACGGCCATGGCTTGGTCGCGGGCACCGGCTACAGCTTCCCCAGCGGGCACGCCGCCGGCGCGATGGCGTTCTTCGGCCTGCTCGCCTATCTGTCGCTGCGCCAGCTGCCGCCGCGGCGCCATCGCGACGCGGTCGCCGCCGCGGTGACGCTGGTGACGATCATCGGCTTCAGTCGCGTGCTGCTGCAGGCGCACTACCTCAGCGACGTGCTGGCCGGCTATGCGCTGGGCGCGTGCTGGCTGGTGACCGGCATCGTGCTGGCCGAACAGCTGCGCCGGACCCGGTAGTTGTCCTGTTCCCGGCAGCGCCGCGCATACCGGCCGAACGCCAACGCGGCGACCGCGGCGGAAGCGGCGAAACAGGACACCCGGGCACGATACGGGAAGCCGCGGCGCACCGGCCCGATGCTAGACTCGCCCCCCTCACTCGCTGCCGATCACCCGCATGCGCAACTGGAAACCACTGCTCGTGCTCGCGATCGTCGTGGCCGCGCTGCTGTGGAACCGCCAGGCGCACACCCCGTCCACGGCCACGTCGCCGGCCGTGCCCACTGCCGCGGCGGACAGCGGCAACGGCGCCACGGCCACGGCCTTCCTGCCGCCCGAGGCGCGCGACACGCTGGCGCTGATCGCGCATGGCGGACCGTTTCCTCACAGCCAGGACGGCGTGGTGTTCGGCAACTACGAAGGCCTGCTGCCGAAGCAGCCGCGCGGCTACTACCACGAGTACACGGTGGAGACGCCCGGCGCGCGCAATCGCGGCACGCGGCGCATCATCACCGGCGGCACACCGCCCGAGGTGTACTACTACACCGACGACCATTACCGCAGCTTCCGCCGATTCACGTTGCCATGAACGTGCAACCGCTCGACCCCGACCTCACCCGTCCCAGCCAGAACGGCGTGTATCTCGTGGGCGACACCGATCTGGCGCGGCTGGCCGCCAACGCAGCACGCGAGGAACTGGCGGTGTGCAGCACCGACCTGGCCGGCTACCGCGGCAAGGCCGAACTGCTGCAGCGCCTCGCCGTGTCGCTGGCGTTGCCCGCCGACTTCGGCCACAACTGGGATGCACTGGCCGACTGCCTGCGCGACCCCGCCTGGCGGCCGGCCTGGGGCCACGTGCTGCTGTTCGGGCACGCCGACGAGCTGCACCGCGAGGCCGACGGGGATTTCGACGTGCTGCTGGGCATCCTCGACGATGCCGCCACCTTCGCGCAGGACGCGGATCGTCCGTTCTTCGCGTTCCTTGCCTGTGCGTTCGTCCATGAACGCGAAAGTCAAACAGGCGGCCATGCGTGGCCGCACTCTTCAAATGCTTCGCCAGGAGAGAACACATGATCCTGCGCTTCGACCTCGATCGCGACCACGTCAAGCTCGACAACCTGCTGAAGCTGGTCGGCCTGTGCGACAGCGGCGGCGCGGGCAAGCACATGGTCGCCAGCGGCGCGGTGACGGTGGACGGCGCGACCGAACTGCGCAAGACCTGCAAGGTCCACGCGAACCAGGTGGTACGGGTGGGTGACGTGGAGATACGCGTGGTGGGTGTGGGCGGCTAGGCCGCCGGCAGCGCGTCCAGCCTTCGCATCAGCACGTCGCGATCCGGCAACCGCAAGCCGAACTCCTGCTCCAGCACCCGGCATGTTTCCGCGCCGTCGCGCAGCGTGCGCCGCTCGGGCTCCATGCCGGGCCGGCGCACGGTGAACTCGCGATCGCGCAGGGTCAGCCGGCGATCGCGGGTGGTGCGCGCCGCGATCAGGTGCAGCACGAAGTTCGACGACGGATACGTGGAGACATAGTGGTTCGCCACCACGTAGTCGATGAATTCGCGCGGCCGCAGGTCGAAGCGGTACAGCGTGAGCCAGTCGCCGCGCACGCAGGCCTGCATGCGCCATTCGCCGCCCTGCTCGAGCAGCCGGAACGGCTCCAGCGCGGTGGCCTGCGCCACGCCGGGCTCGAGGCGCAAGGCGCCGGCCAGGTTCATGCTGCCGAAGCCCACATCGGTCAGCCAGCTTTCACCATCCGCTTCCACCCGGAGCAGCATGTGGGTCTGCGCGGTGACCGCGTCCTCCGGCTGGTTCCACAGCACGCGCGCGATCAGTCCCCGCACGCTGAAGCCGATCGCGCGCAACGCGGCGGCGAACAGCAGGTTCTGCTCGAAGCAGTAGCCACCGCGGCCCTCGTGCAGCAGTTTGCGTTCCAGCGCAGCGGGCTGCAGTTGCACCGGCACACCGCACAGCGGATCGAGGTTCTCGAACGGGATCGCTGCCGCATGCGCCACCGCCAGCGCGCGCAGCGTCGACAGGTCGGGCGACAGCGCATCGTGGTAGCCGATGCGTTGCAGGTAGGCGTCCAGCTCGATCGCGTCGGACATGCATGGGACTCCCGGTGCGGAGGGCCACGGTAGCATCGGCCGCGGCGCGCAGGTAACCGTGCGGGGACCGCCGGCGAATAGCGATCGAACCCCCAACGCGAGACCAGCCATGTCCGCCTGCCGCCATTCCTTCCGCACCCTGGGTGCCGCGCTCGCCCTGAGCCTGCTCGGCGCCTGTGCGCTGCCGCCCGCGGCCGAAGCCGCCACGAAGCTGCCGGCACCGCTGCTGGACGCCCCCCGTGCCGCCGCACACGGCGAACAGGTCACGGTGTTCGCCGGCGGCTGCTTCTGGGGCGTGCAGGCGGTGTTCGAACACGTCAGGGGCGTGCGCAAGACCTGGGCCGGCTACAGCGGCGGCAACGCCGCCACCGCGCATTACGACCAGGTCAGCGAAGGCGACACCGGCCATGCCGAATCGGTGAAGGTGCTGTTCGATCCGGCCCAGGTCAGCTACGGCCAGCTGCTGCAGGTGTTCTTCTCGGTCGCGACCGATCCCACCGAACTCGACCGGCAAGGGCCGGACAGCGGCACGCAATACCGCTCGGTGATCTTCTACACCAGTCCCGAACAGCAGCGCATCGCCGGCGCCTATCTCGCCCAGCTCGGCAAGGCCCGGATCTATGCTGCGCCCATCGTCACCCAGCTGGTGCCGTTGCGGGCCTTCTATCCCGCCGAGAGCTGGCATCAGGACTACGCCAGCCGCCACCCGGACGATCTCTACATCGCGATCAACGATGCGCCCAAGGTCGCCGGCCTCAGCCGCTGGTTCCCAGCCTTGTATTCCAGGTAGCCGCAGAGGATCTCAGGGCTGCTGCCTGGGCTGCACCAGGCTCAGGCGCGTTGGCACCGGGCGCGGATTGAACAGGCGCTCGAGCGCCGCTGGCTGCAACGGATACGAATACAGGTAGCCCTGCCCCTCATCGCAACCCGCCTTCAGCAGGAACTGGTGCTGGGCTTCGTGTTCGATGCCCTCGGCAATGGTGCCCAGGCCCAGGCTGCGCGCCATCGCCAGCATCGCCTCGACGATCGCCACGTCGTTGGTGCCATGCGGCAGGCCGGTGACGAACGAACGGTCGATCTTCAACCAGCTCACTGCCGGCAGCTTGAGGTAGGCCATCGAGGAGTAGCCGGTGCCGAAGTCGTCGATCGCCACCTCGATGCCCAGTTCATGCAGCGCGCGCATGGTGCGCTCGGTGTCGTCGCCCAGCCCGAGCATGGCGCCCTCAGTGATCTCCAGCACCAGTCGCTGCGGGGTCACCTGGTGTTCGCGCAGCGCCCGGCCCAGCCCTTCGACGAAGGCGGGATGGGCCAGCCAGCGTGCGGACACGTTCACGGCCACGCGGAGCGACGGCATGCCGATGCGGTCCCAGGTGCGAATCTGTGCACAGGCGGTCTGCAGTACCCATTCGTCGATGCGACGGATCAGGCCGAGGCTCTCGGCCACCGCGACGAATTCGCCCGGCGGCAGTTCGCCGCGCTCCGGGTGCTCCCAGCGCAGCAGTGCCTCCACCGCCACGATGCGCCCGCTGCGCAGGTCCATGCTGGGCTGGTAGCGCAGGCTGAACTCGCCGTTGATCAGCGCGCGCCGCAGCTCGGACACCAGTTGCAGGCGCTGGCGCGCATCGGCCTGCATGATCGGCGTGTAGAAGCGCAGCGTGTTGCGCTCGCTGCTCTTCGCCGCATACATCGCGGCATCGGCGTTGGCGATCAGCGTGGTCGCGTCGCCGCCATCCAGCGGATAACCGGCGATGCCGATGCTGGCGCTCAGCACGATCTCGTATTCGTCCACAATGATGGGCTCGGACAGGCTGGCGAGCAGGTGCTCGGCCACGATGCCGGCGTCCTCGCGCAGTTCGAGCCGGTCCAGCAGCACGGTGAACTCGTCGCCACCGATGCGGCCGGCCACGTCGTTTGCGGAGAGCTGCCGCCCGATCCGCTCGGCGACCTTCTGCAGGACACGGTCGCCCAGCGCATGGCTGTAGCTGTCGTTGACGATCTTGAACGCGTCCAGGTCGATGAACAGCACCGCCACCGCGGTGCGCGCGCGCGACGCGGCGGCGATCGCGGCCGTGCACTGCCGCTCGAACGCGACCCGGTTGGCCAACCCGGTCAGCGGATCATGCGTGGCCATGTACTCCAGGCGCTGCCGCTGCGCCTTGGCGGCATGGACATTGCTGAACACCGCCACGTAATGCAGCACGTGATGCTGCGCGTCGCGGATCGCGCTGATGCTCAGCTGCTCGGGGTAGGTGCTGCCGTCCTGGCGCCGGCTCTGCACCTCGCCGTTCCAGTGGCGGCCGCCCGCGAGCCCGATCCAGATGGATTCCGGCAACGGTTCGCCATCGGGCATGCGGCGCATCTCGTCGAAACGCTGCCCCAGTTGCGCGTGCGCGCTGAAGCCGGTGATCTCGGCATGGGCGGCATTGACCGAAACCACCCGGCGCTCGGCATCGGCGATGATCACGCCCTCGGCGATGCCGGCCAGCGCCTCGGCGGCCACCCGGCGCTCGCGCTCCATCGCCACGCGCTCGGAAATGTCGCGGATGATCGCCTGCCGCACCTGGCGGCCGCTCCAGGTGACGAGGTTGCTCTCGATTTCCACCGGGCGCTGGTTGCCGTCGTCGGCCAGCAACACGCCGATGGTGCCCCGCCCGACATGCGTCTGGAGGCCGCTGGCGAAGATCCCGTCGAATGGACGCCCCACCAGCGCGCCCTTGGCACAGCCGATCCATGCCTTCGCCGTGTGGTTGGCCTCGAGGATGCGGCCGCGGCTTTCGTCGATCATCACGATCGCGTCGTTCGCGCTGTCGAACAGGAGGCGATAACGCTCCTCGCTGCTGCGTATGCTCCGCAGGATGCGGCGGGCCATGCGCAACCACAGCAACGAGGCAACCACGGTCGCGGCAAGCACGGTCAGGAACAGCACCGTGCCGATCCAGGCAGCGCCGTCCGCGATCTGTTCCGAGAACACATCGCTGCGCGGCTCGATGTACCGGTTGGATTCCGCTATCCGCTCACGTGCGGCCGCCACCATGGCGGGCGTGACACTGCCGTCGGCATAGGCGCGCTGCAATCCGCCGGCAATCCTGTCCAGCCCGTCGATGGTGGCATCGGTCGAATACCATGCCTCGATGGCCTTGTTCATGTAGGGGGCCGACGGGAAGTAGTGCAGCATGAAAATCATGCCGTCGATCGCTTCCGGCATCACGCGCGCGCTGCGGAACGCCTGCTTCACCGCGGCGTGGTCGAAATGGCCGCTGGCGATGGAATCACGGGCCCAGCGGTCCGCGGCGAGCACCGCCATGTTCTTCCGGTAGTCGGCCAGTACGTCGGCGTGCCCGTTCTGGGCGTACATCTCGAGGTCGATCACGGCCTGCTTCTGGGCCTTGGACCAGACACTCTCGCCGTTGAGGAAACCGGCGAGAGTGACCTGGATCTGCAGGGCGCCCCAGGTCAGGGCGAGGGTCAAGCCGATCACGAACGCCAGCGCGATCGCCAGCGGGAGCAGATGCTGCGACAGAGATATTCGCCGACTGGAAATCATGCTCTGCATCATGCCGATTCTAAAGCAAAAAATACGCCAGAATGGCCTGGCGCACCCGGTCGATTTGCCTTGAGAATCAAGCCGCGACTTCCGCTCGCGTGCCCGACTGGCCCGGTCTCTCGATGCAATGGTCCAGGGTGATGCGCATGCTGGTGTAGCTGCGACGCACGCATTCCCCCAGATGCTGGACCTGGTCCGCCCCCGGCGTCTTGCCCACCAGGGTGCAGACGATCTCCAGCGCCTCCCAAGGATGAGTATCGTCATAGGCGGCGTGAAGTTGAAGCCAACGCAGGCTCTTGCCGCGAGTTTCCGCCGGCAGGCTTGCGGCGTAGGCCGCACTCCGGTGGATCCGCTGCGACCACTCGCCGGTCGCCCCCTCCACCGCGTAGTTGGTCGCCGCGATGCCGGCCGCGAGGCTGCCGTTGCGGCTCGCCTCCTCGCACCACGCGGCAAGAGCCTGGCTGCCCGCCGGCGGCCTCCCCATCGCCACCTCGTCCTGCGACACCCCGGCGCCCTCGGCCCAGTTCAGCCAGTACTCGGCGTGGTTCTGCTCGACGCGGATGTTGCGCACCAGCCAGCGCCGGGCGAGGTTGTCGCCCGGGCTGCGGCCATAGCGGGTCTTCAGCAGGTTGAAGGCCATGTAGGCCGGGAACCGCTCGATCACCGGCCACACGCCCACCATGAAGTTGCGCGTGGATGCCCGGTCGAGGCGTGCTTCGCTCATCTGCGCCCACAGCTCATGGTCGAGCACGCCCTGCTTCGCCTGCTCGCAATCGGCCACCATGTCCTGCGCCCATTGCGGGTAGCTGCCCAGTTCGGTCAGCGCGCCGGTACGTTCAAAACGGGTATGCATGCGATTCTCCCTCGTCGGTTGTGATGCCCGGCCATGAGTTGCCGCTCGACGGTCGACTCTGGTGGGCCGGGCGCCCACAGACCGGCCGTGTTCCATCGCCATGTGCGCGCTGGAAATCCCCGTATGCTGAACTCCGATTGTCACGCGACGCGGCGAAGCGTGCGTGCCGGGTGGCGAATGCCGGGCCGGCGCGGCCACGGCGCCAGGCGGTTTAGCTGGCATACGGAAAGCCGCCGGACCTTGTCCGGCAAGGCCTGCCGGGGAAATGCCGGCGACGGGACGAAGCCTCGCACTGAACCCCGCCCAACGCATCGCCGGCCGGTCGTCGCCCCGGCGGGCACTGTTGCGTTATTGATGCGCACACAGTCACCGGGAGGACGCCATGCAAACCCGCATCATCACGAACAGCCTTTCGCCGCGCCGCCAATGGCTGCTGCGCAGCGCGGCGGCCCTGCTCGCCGCGGCCGTGATCGCGGCCATCCCCGGCCGCGCGCATGCCGGCGTGTTCGTCTCGGTACGCGTCGCGCCGCCGCCGCTGCCGGTCTACGTGCAGCCGCCGATCCCCGGTCCCGGCTATATCTGGACGCCGGGCTACTGGGCCTGGGGCGATGGCGGCTACTACTGGGTGCCGGGCGCCTGGGTGCTGGCGCCGTTCGTCGGTGCGCTGTGGACTCCGGGCTACTGGGGCTGGAGCGGCGGCGTCTACATCTTCCACGCCGGCTACTGGGGCCGGCACGTGGGCTTCTACGGCGGCATCAACTACGGCTACGGCTACGGCGGCCACGGTTATGACGGCGGCTACTGGCGCGGCGGCGGCTTCTACTACAACCGCTCGGTGAACCACGTCACCAACAACATCACCCATGTCTACAGCAGGACGGTGATCAACCGCGGCAACATCGGCAATCGCATCAGCTACAACGGCGGCCCGCACGGCATCGCCGCGCGCGCCACCCCGCAGCAACAGGCCTGGGCCCGCGGGGGGCGCCAGGCGCCGCACGCGGCCACCGCCGCGCAACGCAACGGCGCCCTGCGCTCGGCCGGCTACGCGCCGCATGCAAATGCACCGATGCAGTCGGGTGGCGGGACCCGCTACAGCCCGTCGGCCGCCGGCAACGGTTACCGCGGCGCGCCGAACCGTCCGCAAAGCTACCAGGCACGCAGCTACCAGACGCGCGGGCAACCCCAGGCCTATCGCCCGGCGCCGCAGCGGTACGCACAACCCGCGTACCGGCCTGCGAACCCGCGCCAGGCCCAGTACCAGCATGCCGCGGCACCCCGCGGCCAGGGCGGCGGGCACCAGGAACGGCGCGGCGACAGGCAGCACTGATCCGGCGCAGGACGTGGGGAACGATCGGGCGCGCCACATGGCGGGCCCGATCGTTCGTGTAGGCCATGCGTTGCCTTGCCGGATCGCACCAGTCCCCGCAAGATGCCTCGTCTGCCCGCCCACCGCGATGCCAGCCGCACCGCCGCGCATCGACCGGGCCATGCCACGGGGAACCCACATGCCTGCACGCCATCCGACTTCCGTCTTGCGCCGCGCCCGTCCATGGCTGCTCCTGCTCGCCCTCGGCTTCGCCGCGGCAGCGCCGGCGCAAACCGCCGGGCATGCGCGCCTGCAGCGCGAGGCGCAGGCGGTGACGATCACCCGCGACGACTGGGGTATCGCCCACGTCCACGGCAGGACCGACGCGGACGCGGTGTTCGGCATGGCCTACGCCCAGGCCGAGGACGACTTCAACCGCGTGGAGACGAACTACCTCACCGCGCTGGGTTGGACCGCGCAGGCCGAGGGCGAGGCCGCGATCTGGCAGGACCTGCGCCAGCAGCTGTGGGTCGATCCGCTGGCGCTGAAGAAGCTCTATGCGCAGAGCCCCGCCTGGCTGCAGCAGCTGATGGACGCCTGGGCCGACGGCCTCAACTGGTACCTCGCCACGCACCCCGGCGTGCATCCGAAGGTCATCACGCACTTCGAGCCGTGGATGGCGCTGTCCTTCACCGAGGGCAGCATCGGCGGCGACATCGAGCGCGTCTCGCTGAAGGATCTCGCCGCGTTCTACGGCGACGCGCATCCCGCACTGGCCGCCGTCAATCCGCCGAGCTGGGCCGAGCCCACCGGCTCCAACGGCATCGCGATCGCGCCGAAGCTCACCACCGACGGCCACGCGCTGCTCTGGATCAACCCGCACACCTCGTTCTATTTCCGCTCCGAGCTGCAGATGGGCAGCGACGAGGGACTGGACGCCTACGGCGCGGTGACCTGGGGCCAGTTCTTCATCTACCAGGGCTTCAACCGGCACATCGGCTGGATGCACACCTCCACCGGCCTCGACGCGGTGGACGAGTTCGCGGAGACCATCGTGCAGCAGGGCGGCAAGCTGTTCTATCGCTACGGCAAGGCACTGCGCCCGGTGACCGAGCGCGAGATCGCGGTGCGCTACCGCGCTTCCGACGGCACCCTGAAGACGCGCAGCTTCACCGCCTACTTCACCCACCACGGCCCCATCGTGAAGCGCGCGAACGGCAAGTGGATCGCCGAGGCGCTGATGGACAAGCCCATCGCCGCGCTGGAGCAGAGCTGGCTGCGCACCAAGGCGCACGACTACGCCAGCTACATGAAGGTGGCCGAGCTGAAGGCGAACTCCTCCAACAACACGCTGTTCGCCGACGACAAGGGCGAGATCGCCTTCCTGATGCCGCAGTTCGTGCCCAGGCGCGACAACCGCTTCGACTACACGAAACCCGTGGACGGCAGCGACCCGGCCACCGACTGGCACGGCCTCACGCCCCTGGACGAACTGCCGCAGGCGGTGAACCCGCCGAACGGCTGGGCGATGAACACCAACGACTGGCCGTATTCCGCCGCCGGCAAGTACAGCCCGAAGCAGGCCGATTTCCCGCGCTACATGGATACCTTCGGCGAGAACCCGCGCGGCATCCACGCCACGCAGATGCTCACCGGCGCGCATGGCTTCACCGTGCCGAAGCTGATCACCGACGCGTTCGATTCCTACCTGCCCGAGTTCGCGAAGCTCGTCCCGATCCTCACGAAGGATTACGACAGCCTGCCCGCCGGCGATCCGCTGAAGGCGAAGCTGGCCGGCCCGGTCGAGCTGCTGCGGCACTGGGACGACCGCTGGGGCATCGCTTCCATGCCCACCTCGCTCGCGGTGTTCTGGGGCGACACGCTGTGGGACGAGAGCGTGCCGAAGGCGAAGGCCGCCGGGGTCTCGCCGTACGACTACATGGCGCGCGACGGCGGCGCGCAGGAACGCCTGCACGCGCTGGACGAGGCCGTGGACCGCCTCACCCGGGACTTCGGCAGCTGGGGCGTGGCCTGGGGCGAGATCAACCGCTTCCAGCGCCTGGACGACGCGATCAAGCCGCACTTCGACGACGGCCAACCCAGCATCCCGGTGCCGTTCGTCTCCTCGCGCTGGGGTTCGCTGGCCTCGTTCGGCGCGCACCGCTGGCCGGGCACGAAGAAGTACTACGGCAGCAGCGGCAACAGCTTCCTGGCGGCGGTGGAGTTCGGCCCGCGGGTGAGCGCTCGCGCCATCACCGCCGGCGGCGAAAGCGGCCAGCCCGGCTCGAAACACTTCACCGACGAGGCCGGGCGCTACGCCAGCGGCAACCTGCGCACGGTGTATTTCTGGCCCGACCAGCTCAAGGGGCACACCGAACGCGTGTACCACCCCGGCGGATGAGCGAACGGTCCCGCCGATCCACCTGATCTCCGTCGCCGGCTTTCCGGCGAACATCGAAAAACCATCCTGCTGATGGTTTTCAAATCGTCGAAGGCGGCCCGCGTCCGGGCCGCCTTCGACGATCATGCGTGCGTATCGCGGCGAACCGTCCATGGTCCGCAAGTGCCTCGGGATTCCCGAGGTATCGCTACTGCTGGGGGTTCGCTCCGCTTCCGGCGGTCGATGCCGATGGCGGCGCGGCGCTGGTCGCCGCGGGCTTCGGAGCGCTGGCCGGTGCCGGTGGCGGCGTGGCGGCCGGGGCCTGCGCGGTCGCCGCATTGCTGGGAGCCCCAGAAGAGGGTGTCATCTCGCCGCTCTTGCCGCACGCCGACAATGCCAGCGTAGCTGCAGCCAACAGCCCTGCCGTGACTAAACCTTTCATATGTGGGGTCTCCGTTGCGGGGTTGGGTGCGAGCGCGGCGCTGTTGCAGCCTCATGTTCCACTTCCACGGCGAAACCGAGATACCGCGCTCGCGTATCGACCCTACCCAAGCGTTTGTCGATATTCCGGAGTCATTCCATGAAAGCGTACTTAACATCGCCGCGACGAGGGCAACCCCGCGCGATGATCGCGCAGGCACGGCCGCGCGCACGCCGGACCGGGAGGATGCGGACTCAGATCGACGCCGCGATCCGCCCCACCTCGGCCAGCACGGCGCTGCGCCCGGCGGCGTCGGCCGTCGAGCCCGCCAGATAGGCCGTCACCAGCAGCGGCTTGCGCTGCGGCGGCCAGAAGATCGCGATGTCGTTGGTTTCATCGTGTGCGCCGCTGCCGGTCTTGTCGCCCGCCTGCCAGTCGCCGGGCAGGCGGGCGCGCAGCTTGTCGAGCCCGGTGCGGGTGGCACGCATCCATGCCGCCAGTCGATCGCGGGAAGCGGCGGAGAGCACGTTGCCGAGCAGCAGGGCGCGCAGGTCGCCGAGCATCGCGTGCGGCGTGGTGGTATCGCGCGGGTCGCCGTCGGCACCGACGTTCAGCGCAGGCTCGATGCGGTCCAGCCGGGTCAGCCGGTCGCCCAGCCGCCGCGCGAAGGCCGTCACGGCGGCCGGGCCACCCAGGCTTGCCAGCAGCAGGTTGTCCGCCGTGTTGTCGCTCACGGTGATCGCCGCCTCGCACAGTTCGGCCACCGTCATGCCCGGCGCGCCCACGCGATGACTGGTCACCGGCGCCCAGGACAGCACCACATCGCTACCGAACACCACCCGCCGGTCCAGCCGCTCGGCGCCCTGGTCGACGCGTGCCAGCACCGCGCCCACCGTCAGCACCTTGTGCGTGCTGCACATCAGGAAGCGTTCGTCCGCGCGATGGCCGCAGCGGCGCCCGTCGCCGGTGTCGAGGATGGCCACGCCCAGCCGCCCGCCATGCCGCCGCTCCAGCGCGGCCAGCCGGGCTTCGGCATCCGCCTCGCGGGCGCTGCGCGCAAGCGCGGGACGAAGGGTGAGCGCCGCGGCGCCCAGCAAGGCGGTTTTCAGCAGGGTCCTGCGGTGCATGGAAGTTCCTTGGCCGGTCATCGGGCATTCCATCCTGGCCAGCTGGGCGGCCTTTTCAGGGCAGCGCACATGGCAGGGCCGGGGCAGGCAACTCACCCCTTGCTGCGGAAGATCGCGACACGACCGGGAGCCGGCTCGCCGTCGCCCACCAGCCAGGACTCGGCGGCCAGCGCGGCCGTGCAAGGCCCGAAGCCGCACACGCGGAACGCGCGCCGCGCGGCCTCGCCACGCAACGCATCCAGCACGTTGCGCAGGATCGTGCCGGTGAATGGCGTGTACAGATAGAACACGCTGCCGATGGCGAAATCCGCCTCGCGGGCGTCCCCCTGCACGAACCGCGCGTTCTCCAGTTGCAGGGCCTGCGCGCAGGCACGCGCACCCTGCACATAGACCGGTTCGATCTCGACGCCCACGCCGCGGGCCTGCGTGCAGATCGCCGTGAGCAGCGGCACGTGGCCGAGGCCCGAACCCAGGTCGACCAGCACGTCGTCCCCGCTCAATGCCAGGCGATCGAGCAGGTCGAGCACATGCCGCGCCGGCGTGGGCTGGTAGAACACCATCTCCGGCGCCAGCGCCGACACCTCGCCCGGTTCCCCGAACGGCAGCACGCCGCCGACCAGTTCGTCCAGCCAGTCGTAGCCATCGCCGGGACGGCACGCCGCAGCGCCGCCCGCGCGCCACCAGTGCAGCAGCGCATCGCGCCCCTCGCCACGGCGGATCGCCTGGCGGAGCGCCCCGAACTGCGCCGCATCGATCGCTTCCAGTCGTTGCCGTATCGTCTGCGCGCGTTGCAGCAGCGCATCCCCGGCCGCCGCAGGCATCCATGCATCGAGGCGATCGAGCGCCTCGATGCGCTCGCGCAATCGCTGCGGCGCGTCCAGCGCGCCATCGCGTTCCAGCGCCTCGATCAAGGCCCGCAAGGCGTCGTTCATCGCTCGCACGCTCCGCCGTACCGGCCAGCCTGCCTCATGCCGATGCCATCTCCGCCAGTTTGGCGATGGTGTTGATGTTGCGCGCCGTGCCCGCCTGGGCCGCGGGAATGCGCAGGCGCGAATCGGCCATGCCTTCGCCGTAGTGCACATAGATCTCGCGCCGGCCCAGCGCCATCGCCTCGTGCTTGCGGCCGCTGGCATGTTCCAGCGCATCGGCGGGCGGCGGGCGATCCAGGAAGATCGCCACCACGCGATTGCCCGGCGCGTCGGGAAACGGATTGGCCGCCAGCACCGCGGCCATCTCGGCAGCGGTGCGCAGCAACACCCCGACCGGCTTGCCGGCGTACGCCTCCAGCCGCGATTCCAGCGCCGCCGCCACCGCGCGCTCCGCCAGCGCGCTGCGGAACACCACGTTGCCGCTGGCGATGCAGGTGCGCACGTCCGCGAAGCCCGCCTGCTCGCACATCGCGCGCAGTTCGGCCATCGGCAGCTTGCCGGTGCCGCCCACGTTCACCGCGCGCAGCAGGGCGATATGGGTTTGCATGCGGGATCTCCGTGGTCGGGGGCTGGAAGCATCGCGTGGCGCGCGCCGTCGTTCATGCCTTGAGCAAGCCCAGTTTCGCCAGGCTCTCGGCCGTGGCGACCACGGCCTCCTCGGCCGAACGCGGCAACCAGCCCAGCATGCGTTGCGCCTTGGCGCCGGTGGCGTTCTTGCGCTTGCCCAGCTCGGGCAGGATCTGCTTCACCGCCGGATCGCGCAGCGCGGCAAGCCGCACCAGCCAGTTCGGCAACTGCAGCGTGGGCACCTTGCGCGCCGATGTGCCCAGGCGACGCTTCAGCACCGTGGCAATGTCGTGGATCGACATGAAATCGCCGGCCACCGCGAGGAAGCGCTCGCCCTTCGCGGCGGGGTCGGTCATCGCGCGCAGGTGCAGGTCGGCCACGTCGCGCACGTCGACCACGCCGAAGCTCAGCTTCGGGCAACCGGGCATGGCGCCGTCCAGCAGGCGCTGCACCAGCAGGATCGAGGTGGAATAGTCCGGCCCCAGCACCGGCCCGAACACGCCGACCGGGTTGACCACCGACAGTTCCAGCGCGCCGCCCTCGCGCGCGATGAAGTCCCACGCCGCCCGCTCCGCCAGGGTCTTGGACTTCGCATAGGGCTGCACGTCGACGCCGGCCGGGTCGGTCCAACCGGTCTCGTCGAACGCCGCCGCCTGCGGCGGATGGCCGTAGCCGACCGCCGCGAACGAGGAGGTCAGCACCACGCGGCGCACGCCGGCGTCACACGCGGCACGCAGCACGCGCAACGCGCCCTCGCGCGCGGGCACGATCAGTTCGTCCTCGTGCTTCGGCAGCGTCGGCGGGAACGGCGAGGCCACGTGCAGCACGTGGTCGCAACCGGCCACGGCTTCCGGCCAGCCGGCATCCCGCTCCAGGTCGGCCACGGCAAACGACAGCCGCTCGCCCGGCTCGGCGCCGCCCTGGCGCAACATGGCGCGCACTGCCGCTTCGCGTTGCGGGCTGCGCACCGTAGTGCGCACCTCATGCCCCGCCGCCAGCAGTTGCAGGATGCAATGGCTGCCGATGAAGCCCGAGCCGCCCGTCACCAGTACCTTGCCCATGGCAGGTCTCCCCCGTTCGATTTGCCTGCGTCGCCCGCGCGATGCGCTCAGGCCCTGGACGGAATCTTCAGCCCGCGCTGCACCGCCGGCCGCGCCAGTCCGCGCTGCAGCCATGCATCGACGTGCCTGAAGCGGTCGTAATCCACCAGTTCGCGCGCCTCGTACCAGGTGATCAGGTTGTTGACCCAGCCCAGCGTGGCGATGTCGGCGATGGTGTACTCGTCGCCCATGATCCAGTCGCCACCGGCGAGGCGCCCGTCCAGCACGCCGAGCAGGCGCTTCGACTCGTTGACGTAGCGCGCCAGCGGCCGCTTGTCCTCGTATTCGCGACCGGCGTATTTGTGGAAGAAACCCACCTGGCCGAACATCGGCCCGATCGAGGCCATCTGGAAATACACCCACTGGATCGTCTCCCAGCACCGCGCCGCATCGGCGGGCAGGAACTTGCCGGTCTTCTCCGCGAGGTACTGCAGGATCGCGCCCGACTCGAACAGGCCCAGCGGCTTGCCGCCGGGACCATGCGGATCGACGATCGCGGGGATCTTGCCGTTCGGGTTCAGCGCCGCGAATTCCGGCAGGTGGCTCTCGTCGTTGCCGATGTCGACCAGGTGTGCCTCGTAGGGCAGTCCGCTTTCCTCCAGCATGATCGATACCTTCACGCCATTCGGCGTGTTGAGCGAATACAGCTGGAGACGCTCGGGATGCTGCGCGGGCCAGCGGCGCGCGATCGGGAAGGCGGACAGATCGGACATGGCGGACTCTCGACAGGGACAGTCCCGTCATGATGGGTGTCGCGTCGCGGCGCTTCAATGGCGGGTGCGCGCGCAGGCCTTTTCAAACGTGATGCGCGTCCCCATGACATCCGCTGCCATGCTTTCGCCACGCGGCGTAAGCTTGGCCAGTTTCCCGCTCCCCGCTTCGGAGAATCCGCATGACCCAGACCCACGCCTATGGCGCTGCTTCCGCCAGCCAACCGCTGGCCCCGCTCAACATCGAGCGCCGCCAGCCGGGACCGCACGACGTCAAGATCGACATCCTGTATTGCGGTGTGTGCCATTCCGACCTGCACACCGTACGCAACGAGTGGCACAACACGCTCTATCCCTCCGTGCCCGGCCACGAGATCGTCGGCACCGTGGTCGCGGTGGGCGACCGCGTGACGGAGTTCAAGCCCGGCGACACCGTGGGCGTGGGCTGCATGGTGGACAGCTGCCAGCACTGCGCCTCCTGCGCCGAGGGCGAGGAGCAGTACTGCGAGAACGGCTTCACCGGCACCTACAACGGCCCCATGTTCGGCGGCGAGAACACCTGGGGTGGCTACTCCGAGAACATCGTGGTGAACGAGAAGTTCGTGCTGCGCGTCGGTCACGACGCCGGGCAGCTCGCCGCCGTGGCGCCGCTGCTGTGCGCCGGCATCACCACGTATTCGCCGCTGCGGCACTGGCAGGCAGGCCCCGGCAAGAAGGTGGGCATCGTGGGCCTGGGCGGCCTCGGCCACATGGGCGTGAAGCTGGCCCACGCGATGGGCGCGCACGTGGTGCTGTTCACCACCTCGCCCGGCAAGCAGGCCGACGCCAAGCGCCTCGGCGCCGACGAAGTGGTGATCTCGAAGGACGCCGCGCAGATGGCGCAGCATGCCGGCAGCTTCGACTTCATCCTCAACACCGTGGCCGCGCCGCACGACCTCGATGCCTTCATCACCCTGCTCAAGCGCGACGCCACCATGTGCCTGGTCGGCGCCCCCGCCTCGCCGCACCCCTCGCCCAACGTGTTCAACCTGATCCTCGGGCGGCGCCGGCTCACCGGCTCGGCGATCGGCGGCATCCGCGAGACGCAGGAGATGCTGGATTTCTGCGCCGAACACGGCATCGTCTCCGACATCGAGATGATCGCGATGAAGGACATCAACGAAGCCTACGAACGCATGCTCAAGGGCGACGTGAAATACCGCTTCGTGATCGACATGGCCACGCTGAAGCAGGAGGCGAAGGCCGCATAGCCTCGTCATCGCCACCCCGGCGCAAGCCGGGGTCCCGTGCCCTTGCCCTATCCGGCTCCAGGGCGCCGGACTCCCGCTTGCGCCGGAGTGACGCGCGAACCGGCTGCCATCCCGAGCCACCCATGACCCCGCTGCAGCACTTCATCGCCTCCCACCCGCGCCTGTTCGTGCTCACCGGCGCGGGCTGCAGCACCGCGTCCGGCATCCCCGACTACCGCGACCGCGACGGCCAGTGGAAGCGCACGCCGCCGGTCACCTTCACCGCATTCATGGGCGAACACGCCACCCGCCGCCGCTACTGGGCGCGCAGCCTGGTCGGCTGGCGCCGCTTCGGCCATGCGCAACCGAATGCCGCGCACCACGCGCTGGCCGCGCTGGAACGGCAAGGCAGGATCGAACTGCTGGTGACGCAGAACGTGGACGGCCTGCACCAGCGTGCCGGCAGCGCGAACGTGGTCGACCTGCACGGCCGGCTCGACACCGTGCGCTGCATGGCCTGCGACTGGCGCGGCCCGCGCCACGAGTTCCAGCACGCCCTGGTCGAACGCAATCCGGGCTGGGCCGACCTCGACGCCGCCGATGCGCCGGATGGCGATGCCGACCTGGAGCACCACGACTTCGCCAGCTTCGACGTGCCACCCTGCCCGCGCTGTGGCGGCGTCGTGAAACCCGACGTGGTGTTCTTCGGCGAAAACGTGCCGCGCGAGCGCGTGGCCGCCGCGCTGGATGCCTGCCGCAACGCCGACGCGATGCTGGTGCTCGGTTCCTCGCTGATGGTGTACTCCGGCTACCGCTTCGCCCACGCCGCCGCGCAAGCCGGCAAACCGGTCGCGGCCGTCACGCTGGGCCGCACCCGCGCCGACGCGCTGCTCGCGCTGAAGGTGGATGCGCCCTGCGAGGAAGCGCTGGGCTTCCTGCTCGCGGACACGCCTGCCGCATCCATCGCCTGAAGGAAAGGCCCGGCGGTTTCCCGTCGGGCCTTTCCATTCCGGCCATGGCGCATCAGGCCATCAGCATGCCACGGGGCTTACTTCGCGTCGGCAATCTCGCCGCATTTGATCTTGCTGCAATCGAAGTCCACCTCGATGCCACGCCCCACGATCACCGTCACGTCCGGGTGCTTGACGATCGGCTGGCCGTTTTCCTGCAACGTGACCGTGTAGACGCCGTTCGGCAGTTCCCGGGCGGAATAGCGGCCGCTGGAGTCCACGTGAACCGTGCGCCCGGTGCCGGTCGTGGCGCTGCGGACGGAAACGGCATAGCCCGCCGGCGCCTTGCCGAACACCGAGCCCGTGGTGGCTTGCGCGCTGGCCGTGGAAACACCCGCCAGGGCGAACACGCCGGCGATACCGGCCAGCATCAGGCCGCGGCCCAGGCGACGCGAAACGGGGTTCTTCGAGAAAATGCTGTTCATGACTTTATGGCTTCCATTGAATACCAGTGGGGGAAAAGCACGGGCACGCCAGGGGTTTGGCAACCTGCCCGTGAAACAGGACGGACTGTGCCGCCCGAAACCGGCTTGAGGCCGGATGATTTCGACACGCGTCGTCCGTTGCCATTCGATGGCTCAATCCCATCGGATGGTGGCGCGCAGACTACTTGCCCGGACACACCCGCTCCCATGGGCAGGAGGTCATGCATGCGGAATGGCACATGGACGAGCGTGGCGTCGAAAGCGATGCAGGTCCGGAAAGCAAGGCGGCATGGCGGGGGCACCTTCACTGCGGGAAACCGCCGCGGCGAACGTGCCCTCGCCCCGATCCGCTCACGCCAGCAACATGCCGCCGACGGCCATCACGCAGATCAGCAGGCAGACGCTGAACAGGCTCTGCAGCATCAGGGTCTCGAATTTCATGACGGTTCTCCTTGAGTGGGGATTGAAGCTTTCGACAGGGATATCGCAAGCACCGTGCCAACCCAGCCCCGCCCCGGGAAACCGCATTCCCGAGCCATTCCTGCCTCGATCGTCAAAAGCGGACATCCGTCCGCGGACACTTCCGGCGGACAACGGACGCAGGCGCGCCGTACCCGGCACCGCGGCCTGAGCGGAGCGCATCGACGGCGACTGCGCGTGGCCACGATCCAGTCGATGCCGGGTCGCGTGTCGTGTCGATCCTGCGCGCACCTGTTCGTCGCCAGGAGGAAGGCGGCCACGCCGGCCGCTGCGTCACGCGGGAGACTGCTTATGTCCTACATCGATGGTTTCGTGATCGCCGTACCGCATGCCAAGCGCGAACAGTTCATCGCGCACGCGAAGACGCTCGACCCCATTTTCATGGAGTTCGGCGCCACGCGCGTGGTGGAGTGCTGGGGCGACGACGTACCCGAGGGCAAGCTCACCGATTTCCGTCGCGCCGTGCAGGCGAAGGCGGACGAATCCGTGGTGTTCTCGTGGATCGAATGGCCCGACAAGGCCACCCGCGATGCCGGCATGGCGAAATGCATGGAGGATCCGCGCATGGCGCCCGGCGCCGAGATGCCCTTCGACGGCAAGCGCATGATCTTCGGCGGCTTCGCGCCGGTGCTCAGCCTGCCCGGCTGAGCCGGTCAATCCAGCGGCCAGGGCAACTGGCCACTCAACGGGTCGATGGCGGCGGCCTCGGTTGCTTCCGGCCTGATCGCGGACACGCTGCCGGCGGGCTCTCCACGTCGCCACCACGGCTGCACTTCGCGGCGCTCGACGGGCTCGACCGGTTCGCCGAGACGCGGCAGCAGCAGCGCGGTGTCGGCCGGATCGGCCAGCGCGAGCAGATCCTCGACCGGCTCGTCCCATGCATGCGTGGCCAGCGCGAACGTGCCCCAGTGCACCGGCATCAGCACGCCACCGCCGAGCAGGCGATGTGCCGCCAGTGCATTGGCGGGCCCCAGGTGGATGTCGCCCCAGGACGGGTGGAACGCGCCGACTTCGAGCATCACCAGGTCGAACGGGCCGAGCCGGTCGCGGATGGATTCGTACTCGGTGGTGAGCCCGGTATCGCCGCTGAAGAACACGCGGTGGCGGTCGCCGGCCATGACCATCGACGACCACAGGGTCTGGTTGCGGTCCTTCAGGCCGCGGCCGGAGAAATGCTGCGACGGCGCCGCGGTGATGGTGAGGCCGGTGCCGGGTACGCGATGGCTCTGCCACCACACCAGTTCGGTGATGCGCGAAGGCGCGATGCCCCAGTTCTCGAGATGGGCGCCGACGCCGAGCGAGGTGACGAACGGCACCTTCGATTTCGCCAGCGCGCGTATCGTCGGATAGTCCAGGTGGTCGTAGTGGTCGTGCGAGATGACCACGGCATCCACCGCGGGCAGGTCGCGCAAGCCGACCGGCACCGGCTGGAAACGCTTCGGCCCCAGCAGGGTGAACGGCGAGGCGCGCTGGCCCCACACCGGGTCGGTGAGCACCCGCCAGCCGTCGATCTCCAGCAGCACCGTGGAGTGGCCCAGCCAGGTGGCGCGCAGTCCGCTCGCGGGCTTGCGCAGCCACGCGCCGCGCGGATCGTTCGCAGGCAGCGGCTCCGCTGGCGTGCGGTTGTCGTCGCCGCACAGGAACTCGCGCAACGTCGGCCGCGCCGCTTGCGGGTCGCGCAGGCCGGGCAGCACCGGATGGATGTTGCGCAGCCGTTCGCCGTCCCACATCGGCAGGTCGCGCAACCGCTCCAGTCGTTCGCCCTGCGGCGGTTTGCCGAAGGATTTCATGGTTCACGCTCCGCCATCGCCAGCCAACTCCCGGAAACCATGGGGGCGCGGCATGCCAGGCCCAAGGTGACCGCCGTCAGAAGTCGGGAGACCTCCGATCAGGCCCGGAGCCGGCTTCCTGCGGACCAGGCCGGCTCATGAACCGGGTCCGGAAATCAGCCCCCACCCTTTCCAACGGCCAACCGTCACGGCCGGCAGATGCGTTATCGATAACATCACCGCGGGCTAACGATCGCTGGCGCAGATTCGTTTCTCTGGCTGCGGAATGCGAGGAAGGTCCTGACCATGAAACTCGAATCGCAACCCCAATCTCCGCTGCACTTCCGGGCATGGGTCCATTACTTCACGCACATCATGCATCCGTCGTCGACGGCCGCATCGGACCGGGTCTTGCGGCCAATGACGAGGCGGCAGCAGCTGCTTGAAGCACAGGAGCTGAAGCGGCGTGCGCAACGGGAGCAGATGCTTGAACTTCTTCGCGAGGTGAAGGAAAGGCACTGGCCCAGCGTCTGAGACATCCGCATGCCTGCGTCGCAAAGGCCCGCCGCGATGCGGGTCTTTGCTTTTGCCGGGACTGCTCCCGATGCGGACCGCCGGTTTGGCGTCAGGGGCCATTCCTTGCGCTCCACCCGGGAAAATTGCCATTGGCGCCTTGTTCCGCCCCCGCCACCGGCGGTGTTGCATCAATCCTCACATGGCCTGTCATACACTCGGAAAACGGTGATCGGATGCCATGCGTTGCTGTCATGGCCCGTGTCAACGCCTTGTTCCATGGCCTCGCAGGCATCCGGTGTGGGCCGATGCATGCGGTAACCGTTTCATCAATGAGGAGGGTTCATCGATGACTCGCACCTCTCGACATTCGTTGTCCCGTCGGATCGCCGCTGTACTGGTCGCCGTCGCCATGACGGCATCGGCATTGCCGGCACAGGCGCAGCACGACCGGCATGGTGGCTATCGCGGGCGGCCGGCGCCCCAGTACCAGTACCACGGTCGCGATTACCGCCGTGGCGGTGGCGGCAACGGCACGGCATTGATCGCCGGCGCCCTGCTGGGCGCGGTCGCCGGCGCGGTGATCGCCAATTCAAATGCGGCCCAGCCGCCACCGACCGTGGTCTACACGACGCCGCCACCGCCGCCACCGCCGGGAGTGGTGTACTACGACAACAACAACCCGCCGCCGCCTCCGGGCTACGGCAACTGAGCACGGCGACGGACCCGCATCTGGCCGTTGTCGATCCGACCACGAGAATCGGAGCACCCTCCATGAAAAGCGTCATCCGTATCGTCGTATTGCCTGCCCTGCTTGCCTTCGCCTTCACCGCAACGGCCGCCTGGGCACAGCAGGAAACGTCCGCCGCCCCGAGTACGGCCGCCCCGAAGACCGCGGCCGGGAAAACACACGCGCAACGGCGCGCAGACGCCGTGGAACAGCGCATCAGCGATCTGCATGCGCAGCTGAATATCACCGAGCAGCAGGCAAAGCCATGGGATGCCTTTGCGCAGACCATGCGCGACAACGCCCGCAAGGCGGCCATGGCGTTCCATGAGCGGTCCAAGAAGCTGCCGACGATGAATGCCGACGAAGCCATGAAGTCCTACGCGGAACTCACCCAGATGCATGCCGACGACATGCAGAAGCTCGCCTCCGCGTGGAGCGCCGTGTACGCCGTGCTGTCCCCCGCGCAGAAGCAGGTCGCTGACACGATGTACCGGAACCAGGGCGCCAGGCAGCACATGGCGCCGCACAAGCACAAGGGCGCTGCGCCGGCGAGTGCCGGCACGGCGGCAGGCAAGTAAGTATCCCCCGGCAAAGCCGGGGGCTTTAGGGATGCTCTGATCTATTCCCCGACTGAGGCATCATAGCGATGAGCCCCCGGAAGCACATCCTCGATGAAGCAGCGTTCGTTCGCCTCGTTAAGTTTTGACGCCAAGAAGAAGCCCACCC